>JAFWEA010000282.1 GCA_017543005.1 Solobacterium sp.
CTGGATGAACCGACAGCCGGTCTGGATCCGCAGGGCACCGAACAGATGATGAGCCTGTTTCACCGGCTGAACCGGGAATCGGGCAAGACGATTTTGATCGTGACCCATGACATGGAACAGGTTTACCGGTATTGTGACGAAGTGGTCGTCATGGAACAGGGGAAGCCGAAGCTGCGGACGGATGTAAAGACATTCTTCCACGATTCTTCCCTCTGTCAGGAGATGAATATCCTGCCGCCGGCCCTGATCCGCATGAAGGACATGCTCAGGGAGAACGGCTTTACGGTCGGTGACGAGATCACTGACGTTGCCGGGCTGGCGAAGGAACTGGCAAGGCAGGTGAAGCGTCATGGGTAATTTTACACTGGGCCGGTATCTGCCGCTTGATTCACCGATTCACCGCATGGATCCCCGGGCCAAGATCATGGGGATGCTGCTGATGCTCATAGCGATTTTCATTCCGTCCGGATGGATCGGCTACGGGATTATTTTCGTGTGTGCTGCCGGAACGATCCTGCTGGCCAGGCTGCAGTTCGGGTTTATTCTCAAGTCCATGCGGCCGATGATGATCATGATGATCTTCCTGTTTGTCATCAACTGCCTGGTTATTCATACGGGCGAGGTGCTGTTTACGATCGGTCCGGTCGCTGTTTACAAAGATGCGATCATGCAGACGCTCTACATTGTGGTCAGACTCCTGCTCATGATCATGATTACGACCTGCCTGACGGCCACCACCAAGCCGCTGGACATGACCCTCGGTATTGAGGACCTGCTCAAGCCGTTTGAAAAGATCCATGTACCGGCGCATGAAATTGCAATGCTGATCAGTATTGCCCTGCGCTTTATCCCGGACCTGATTGAAGAGACCCAGCGTATCATCAAGGCCCAGGAAAGCCGCGGTGTTGATATGAAGGAAGGCAAGATGCAGGAGAAGATTATGGCGATCCTTTCTCTGATCGTGCCGCTGTTTGTGTCGGCCTTCCAGCGGGCCGAGGACCTGGCCAATGCCATGGAAGCCAGAGGCTATGCGCCGGGCGAAAAGCGGACCCGCTATAAAGTATTGAAGATGGCCGGCCGTGACTATACACTGCTGATCTGCTGCACAGCGGTGCTGGCGGGCATGATCTGGCTTGCGAGGATGTCATGAGCCGCTGGAAATGCACGGTTGCCTATGACGGGTCAGCCTATGCCGGCTGGCAGACACAGCGGCTGGACAACAGTGTCCAGGAACAGATTGAAAAGGCCCTGTTCCGGCTGACCGGCAAGAAGACCGTGGCCATTGCGGCCGGGCGGACCGATGCCGGGGTGAATGCCCGCGGCCAGGTGTTCCACTTTGACAGTGACCGCGAAATGACGGAAAGAAAATGGCAGGGGGCGATGAATGCGCTGCTGCCGGATGATATCCATATCATGAAGGTGGAGAAGAAAGACCGCCGTTTTCACGCGCGGTTTTCCGTTCTTTCCAAGCAGTATGACTACCGGATCCATCTGGGTGAATTCGATGTGTTCAGCCGCACCAGTGCCTACCAGTGCCCGTACCAGCTGGACATTGAGCGGATGAAGCAGGCCGCAGGCCTGTTTGTCGGGACACACGATTTCACTTCGTTCAACTCGAACACCCTGAAGGAGACACCGGACCAGGTCCGCACCCTGGAATCGGTGGATTTCCATCTGGACGGGGATATGCTTACCATCTCGTACCGGGGCCGCGGGTTTCTGCGCTACATGGTGCGGATGATGACCGGGGCGCTGCTGGAAGTCGGCCGGGGCCGCATTGGACCGGAGAAGATCCAGGAGATGCTGGACCATCCGGCCAAGACGGTCGTCCGCAAGAATGCCCATCCCGAGGGCCTGACGCTGATGGAGGTCAATTACTTTGAGGTGCTGGCGGAGGATACTGTGTACATGCTGAGGGAGATCCTGCCGGAAGATGTGATTGCCCCGGAAGAACTGCCTGCGGACGCAGAGAATTATGCCTTTGTGCATAAGAAAACCCAGCGGGTGCTGGGCGTGCTGCAAAGACGGGGTGAGGCGGCTGTGTGGCACGTAAAGGAAGATGGTAAGACAGCGGCTGAGGAATTACTGCCGGTGCTGCAGGCCTATGAGCCGCAGCTGCAGGTACAGCTTGTCATCGATGAATATGCCTGATCAGAATTCGTTCGTGATCGTCAGCATGTTCATTTTTTTCATCTGGGCAATCTCTTTTTTGGAGAACATCAGCCGTTCCTTCAGCTGCTCATCATGGGGCAGGGGTGTCGGGCTGACAATGCACTTGAAGGCGCAGGGGACCAGGTCGGTGGAGGAAATGCCGCACAGAAGCCCATGCGTGCCGTTGCGGTACTCAAGCGGGTTGAAGATGTACAGCAGGTCTTCCTCCAGGGCATTGTACTGATTCTGCATGGAAAAGCGGATCAGCATGTCACTGTAGGTGACCGTGCCGGTGTAATAGATTTCCGAGGTGAAGCCGCGGCTGGTCTTGATGAAGATCGTAAAGTCAGCCGGGCAGACAGCCTTGCCGGATTCGTTGTCGATATTGATGATGCCGTCCTTGATGTCCGCAAACCGGCCGTCAATGTAATAGAAGTACAGCTTCTTTGCCTTGAAGAACGGGCTGGTGCCGCGCCGGCCGGGAGCCGGTTCCGGTTCTTTGCTGCGGCGGTAGTCAATCAGCCGTTCCGCCGGCACTTCCAGAACATCGGAGATTTCAAACAGGGTGGGGATATCAATCGTAATCTCGCCTTTTTCATATTTGGATACACATGCTTTGGATTTGGAGATGGCATCGGCGAGCTGCTGGATGCTCATATTCTTGCTTTTACGGATCGAACGGATCCGGCTGCCGACATAGGCGTTGATTTCCTGACTCATATTCCCTCCCGGTGTTTCATATAAATTGACAAATTTGTTAGGCAGACACCTGTTTTTCCGTGACTGATTTATAATGTACCGAAGATGCGTAAAAAAGTCAATTTGCAATGCGATATAATCACAAAAAGTTTCTTGAAAATAGAAATTCACCCATTTGATAAGGAACTTTAATCCTTGCTAGAATGTCGAAGTATCTTAATTTCAGGAGGAAAAGAATATGTCAGTTAAGGTATTTATCAACGGCAAGATCATGGATGTCATCAACAGTCAGATTATCGAAGCATCGATCCTGACAGAAGACGGTATTATCAAGGAAATCGGCGACATTGAGATTCCGGAAGGGGCAGAAGTAGTCGATTTCAAGGGCAACTATGTGAGCCCGGGCCTGTTCAACTGCCATGTCCATACAGTTCTTGATACAGACAAGGCTGCCGACGGCCGTCCGCTGATCGCAGCCGCCACCATCAGCGGTATCGAGAACCTGCAGAAGTATCTGCGCTCCGGTGTCACTTATGTCAGAGACGTAGGCGGCTCCAACTATATCGATATTGACCTGCGTGATGCGGTCAAGGCAGGCAAGGTTGACGGTCCGGAAATGGTTGTTTCCGGCAAGTGCATCTGCATGACCGGCGGTCATGGCTGGACCGGCGGCCGGGAAGCCGACGGACCGGATGATGCCAGAAAGGCAGCCCGCGAACAGCTCAGAGCCGGCGCTGACTGGATCAAGGTCATGGCAACCGGCGGCGTTATGACAAAGGGTGTCGAGCCGGGTTCCCCGCAGCTGACCGAAGATGAACTCAGAGCAGCTATCGAAGAAGCCCACAAGGTCAATGCCAAGGCAGCGACTCATGCCCAGGGCATGGTCGGCATCAAGAATGCCCTGCGGGCCGGTGTCGACTCCATCGAACACGGCTTCTACATGGATGACTGGTGCTTCGACTGGATGAAGGAACACGGCACAGTCTATGTTCCGACCCTGGCCGCCATGTACTGGATCTATGTCAACCCGGACAAGGTTTCCGACTTCGTGATCCGCAAGGTCCGCGGTGCGTTTGAAGCCCACAAGAAGACCTTCTACAACGCCTACAAGGCAGGCGTCAAGATCGCTCTGGGCACGGATGCCGGCACCCCGTTCAACGAGCACGATATGACCGCGTATGAAATGATCCTGATGAAGGAAGCCGGCATGGAACCGTGGGACTGCATCAGAACCGGTACGATCAACGCAGCTGAACTGTGCGATGTCGCGGCTGACCACGGCACCATCGAAGTCGGCAAGAAGGCCAACTTCACCGTCTACGGCGGCAACCCGATTGAAGACATGCAGGCAGTCATGGACTGCCGGATGACGGTCATCGGCGGCGCTGTCAAATTCTGCAAATAAGCGGAAAAACAGCATAATCTCGAAAGGGCTGAAATATGCCCTTTTTTCAATGAAATAGAATAAAAAATCTGTTGACTTGAAGGGCAAACAACAATAGAATGATAGACGGCTATCTATGCCAAATGTAGCCCCGGAAACTACATATGGAGGATTGTAAAAATGCGTCAGACAACAATGATCAAGCCGAGTGAAGTCGTGCATCAGTGGTATATCGTTGATGCGGAAGGCTGCACACTGGGCCGTCTCGCATCTCAGGTCGCCACGGTCCTGAGAGGCAAGCACAAGCCAAGCTACACACCGCACGTTGACTGCGGCGACTATGTCATCGTCATCAATGCCGACAAGGTACAGATTACCGGTGACCAGGATGCGAAGAAGTTCTACTTCAGCCATTCGATGTATCCGGGTGGACTCCGCGTACGTTCCACAAAGGAAATGCGTGAGAAGTACACTGTGGAATGGGTCGAAAAGGCTATTAAGGGTATGCTTCCGCACAACAAGCTGGGTGATGCCCAGCGCCGGCACCTGTTCGTTTACGAAGGTGCTGAACACCCGCATGCAGCTCAGAAGCCTGTTGAGCTGAAGATCAAGGACTAGGAGAGTAAAGACATATGGCAACTAAGAAGAAAGCAACAGTAACCTATATTGGTACAGGACGTCGCAAGAAGTCCACTGCCCGTGTCTTCCTGACCCCGGGTACAGGCATCATCACAGTCAACGGCAAGTCTCTGGAAGAATATCTTCCGCAGGCAACACTGCGCATGATCGTCAACTCCCCGCTGGTTCTGACAGAAACAGCCGGTCAGTTTGACATCAAGATCAATGTCGCAGGCGGCGGTTACACCGGCCAGGCCGGTGCCATGCGGCACGGCATTGCCCGCGCTCTGCTCGAAGCAAGCGCAGACTACCGTCCGGTCCTGAAGAAGGCCGGTTACCTGACACGTGACTCCCGTGAGAAGGAACGTAAGAAGTACGGTCTCAAGGGCGCTCGTCGGGCTCCGCAGTATTCCAAGCGTTAATCAGCTGGCGAAAAAAGCATTCCGAGCAATCGGAATGTTTTTTTGTGCTTTCATGCGTCATCGGTCCAAAACTGGCGAATAACATGTTCAGGGGGATTGCGCATGAAACATGAACTGACATTTCTGCAGAAGCAGCAGCTGGAACTGGCCCGCCTGCATGGTCTGGAAGATGAGCAGATTGAACAGATCTCGGATTATCACTACAACTACAGACAGATGGAACAGCTGCGGCTGGCCATGGAAGAGGACATGGACCCGCACATCCTGGCGGTCATGATGCACCCGTGGATTCATGCCCGCGACATGGAGGATATCCGCTACCGGGCTTCAGCCGGTCAGCCGATTGACAAATATCACCGGCCTGTCCCATGGCGGCGGATTGTCCTCGGACTAGTCTGCCTCCTTGCGGCCGGCGGGGGAAGCCTGTTGATTCATGGAATGAAACGGGAAAAGCCGGTGCCGCTTGAACTGCGGGTGCAGGAAGTCACCCTGGCAGCCGGGCAGTCCTTCCGGCCGGAGGATTATGTGAGGCAGCCTCAGGATCTGTCTGAGGTGCAATTGCCGGAAGGCTTTCAGGCCGAGGAACCGGGCAGCTATCTCGCCGAATATATCCTGAACAAGGATCCTGACGTGCATGCGTATCTGCACATCAGGGTCGTGGATGAAGCGGCGCCGCAGATCACACTGAAGGCAGAAACAGCATCTGTAGCAGCCGGCGGGCAGCCGGACTGCCTGATGTATCTGCAGGAAGTAAGCGATAACGTCGACGGGGATCTGCTGCAGCAGACTGCCTGTACCTATGATGAAGAGCGGCAGGAAATCGTGTTTACGGCAAAGGACAGGGCCGGCAATACGGCTGAGGCCGTTCTGCCGGTAAGCACAGAAGAGCCGCAGGAACAGCCGGTCATGGCAGAAGAAAACCCGGTGAGTACACCGGGATCCATCCTGCACAGCGGACCGCTCAGCGGCAGCGGCACGATTGCCGAAGGCTATGACTACGTAGTCGAGCAGGTGCAGTAAAAAAAGAAGCTTTCGCTTCTTAAAGGGCAATGCCGAGCAGACCATAGGAGAATGTGGTCATGATCACAGCTGCCAGGAATACACCGATCAGGATGGATATGGAAGCCTTTTTCAGATCCATATCGAACATTGCTGCGACCAGACTTCCGGTCCAGGCACCGGTGCCCGGCAGGGGAATGCCGACAAACAATGTCAGACCCCAGAAACCGTATTTGTCAATTTTCGGCTTGTTTTTGGCAGCCTTGTCGGTCAGCCATTCGGCAATCCGTGACATATGGTGATCCGACATCCAGTGAATGATCTTTTTGATCAGCAGAAGAATGAACGGAATCGGAATAATATTGCCGATCACGCAGATGATCACTGCCCGCCACATCGGGATTTCAAGCAGCCTTGCCAGGATCAGACCGCCTCTTTCTTCAATCAGCGGCAGCATGCTTACCAGAAAAACCGACAGTTCGGAAGAAATATATCTGCCGATTGTATTCATAAACCATTCAAGAAAACCGTTCATACATAGAAATCCTTTCGCCAGAATACTCTATCATAAATTCAAAAAAAATACTGAAAAAAGTGATTGACTTTGTATTTTCAGTTTGGTATATTGAATAGGCATTCGATGGAAGATGGGCCTGTAGCTCAGGTGGTTAGAGCGCACCCCTGATAAGGGTGAGGTCGTTGGTTCAAGTCCATTCAGGCCCACCATTTTCCATCGTGATATACATGGGGTTTTAGCTCAGCTGGGAGAGCACCTGCTTTGCAAGCAGGGGGTCAGGAGTTCGATCCTCCTAAGCTCCACCATAGTCGATTCAGTCCTCAAATCCGGAGGGCTTTTTTCTATCCTGAGATATAACATGATATGATGTCTGCTGAACGGATATAGCCGTAACAGAGGACAAGAAGATGACAACCGGATTGATTTTGAACGCCATCCTTCTGCTGCTGGAAACCAGAGGGCTCTATATCAGCTTTTCTGCCAGAAAACTCGGGAATTTCGTTTTTTATACACAGCTCTCAAATATGATGTGTGCGCTGTCTGCCGGGCTGTATCTGCTTTTCGGACCGGGCTCAGCTGTGACGGCGGTGCGGTATCTTGCAACGTGTGCGCTGGTCATGACTTTTCTGGTGACGATCTTTGTGCTGATCCCGATGGGCGGGGATCCCCGGGATCTGCTGTGGGAAGGCAACGGGATCTACCACCATGTGCTGTGCCCGGTTCTGTGCTTTATATCCTATGTATTCTTTGAACAGCATGCCGGTCCGGGCATGATTGTGCCGTCGATGCTGCTGACGCTGCTCTACGGGCTGATCATGCTGTATCTGAACTATATCCGCAGGGTGGACGGACCGTATCCGTTCTTCCGCGTCCACAATCAGTCTGTGAAGGCCTCGGTCATCTGGGTGCTGGTGCTGCTGGCCCTGATCGGTGTCATCTCGGCCGGCATTACGGTTTTCAGTGCCCTGGTCCACGTCACAGGAAACTGATACGAC
>JAFWEA010000283.1 GCA_017543005.1 Solobacterium sp.
AAGGATTACCTGCTCATCCGGGCAGAAGAGATTCTTGCGATTGTCGACTGAACAGAAAGAAGGTAAATGAAATATGGCAAAGGAAATCAAGTATTCCAAGGACGCCCGCACCAAGATGCTGGATGGCGTCAATAAGCTGGCCGACGCGGTCAAGGTGACACTGGGCCCCAAGGGCAGAAACGTTGTCCTGGAAAAGAGCTACGGTTCACCGCTGATCACCAACGACGGTGTGACGATCGCCAAGGAGATCGAACTGGAAGACAAGTTTGAAAACATGGGTGCCAAGCTGGTCTACGAAGTTGCCAACAACACCAACGAACTGGCCGGTGATGGTACCACAACCGCAACAGTCCTGGCCCAGTCCATGATTACCAATGGCCTGAAGGCCGTTGAAAAGGGTGCCAACCCGGTGCTGATGAGAGAGGGTATTGAAAAGGCTGCCAGGGCCGTTGCCGAAGACCTGCTCAAAAACGCGCACCAGGTCAAGACCAGTGAGGATATCCGCAACATCGCCACTGTTTCCTCTTCCAGTGAGGAAGTCGGCCAGATCATTGCCGAAGCCATGGAAAAGGTCGGCCGGGAAGGCGTCATCAACGTCGATGAGTCCAAGTCCTTCGAGACCGTTTTGGAAATGACCGAAGGCATGCAGTATGACAAGGGTTATGTTTCCCCGTACATGGTCACTGACCGGGAAAAGATGGAAGTTACCCTGGAGAACCCGCTGATCATGGTTACCGATCAGAAGGTCAACACCATCCAGGATATCCTGCCGGTGCTGGAAGAAGTCGTCAAGGCCAACCGGGCCCTGCTTATTATCGCGGATGACTATGACAACGAAGTCATGAGCACCCTGATCATCAACAAGCTGCGCGGCACATTCAATGTTGTTGCGACAAAGGCGCCGGGCTTCGGCGACAATGCCAAGAACCAGCTGGGTGATATCGCCACCATGACCGGGGCGCAGTTCTTCGCCAAGGATCTCAATGCCAACCTGGCTGAGATGAAGGTCAGCGATCTGGGTACTGCCAAGAAGGTTGTTGTCGGCAAGGATAAGACCACCATCATCGGCGGCCGCGGTTCCAAGGCTGACGTGGCTGCGAGAGTCACAGAAATCAAGTCGGCCATTGAGAACACAACTTCCGACTATGACCGTAAGAAGCTGATGGAACGTCTGGGCAAGCTGACCAACGGGGTCGCTGTCATCAAGGTCGGCGCTACCACCGAGACCGAACTGAAGGACAAGAAGCTGCGGATTGAAGACGCCTTGAACGCCACCAAGGCAGCTGTTGCCGAGGGTGTCGTCACCGGCGGCGGTCTGGCCCTGGTTGATGCTTACCGCAATGTCAAGGACAGCCTGAAGTCCGATGTCGTCGACGTGCAGAGAGGCATGAACATCGTTCTCGATGCCCTGAAGGAACCGATCATGCAGATTGCCGAGAATGCCGGTTATGATGGGCATGAAATCTTCGAGAAGCAGATGGCTCAGAAGAAGAACGTCGGCTTCAATGCGAAGGATGGCGAATGGGTTGACATGTTCAAGAAGGGCATCATCGACCCGGCCAAGGTTACCCGTTCCGCGCTGCTGAACGCCGCCAGCATCTCCGGTCTGTTCATCACCACCGAGGCTGCTGTTGCGGAAATCCCGCAGCCGGCTCCGGCAGCTGTTCCGCAGATGCCTGAATATTAATCGACAGAAGCACAATTTATGAAAACAAGCCGGTCCTGCGGGGCCGGC
>JAFWEA010000284.1 GCA_017543005.1 Solobacterium sp.
GAATACGGCATTCATGCAGAAACAGGCCAGCAGGATCTTGATCAGCCGCCGCCCGGTTGCCTGGTACGTGGCCCCGAAGCGGTTGTTCAGCTTGGCCAGATCCAGATAGATAATCGTCAGTGAGGTCAGCACGCTGGAAGTAATTGCCCCGGTATAGCCGGTATACTTCAGCAGCGGATAGAACGAAATGCACTTGACCGCAAACCCGACACACAGATAGAAAATCACTTCCCGGCGCAGATGCAGGGTCATCATCATGGAGTTGCAGATCGGGGTCAGGGTCGTGCACAAGGCCAGCAGGCTGTACACCGCCAGACACGTTCCGCCGTAATCCAGCGTCCGGCCGCCGTACATAACAAAGTAGACCGGCCTTGACAGCATGGCCATGGCAAAGCAGATCGGCACCCCGATATAGAGCACGGTATCCAGGCAGTCACGGATATTCTTCCGCAGTTCTTCCATGTTCTGGTTCTCCAGGGCAATGGTCATATACGGCACAATGCCGGCCGAGAAGCCGATACCGAGCACCTGCGGAATGGAGGCCAGCTTGTCACACTGCATCTCGATGATGCCGTATACCAGTTTGGCCGCCTCATAATCCATCCCCAGCTGGGTGGCGGTCGTAATGAAATACCGTGTATTGATCAGGGTCTGGGTATTGCCCAGGATCGAAGACAGAAGATACGGCACCCCAAAGGCAAAGATCTCAATCAGGATTTCCTTTGTTTCCACCGGATCCTTGGTCTGGGCCCGGGCTGCCCGGGCAATCGGACCGTAGTGCCGGTGATCATAGCGCACATAGTAGATGATGGAAGCCAGCGCCCCGATGCTGGTGGCCAGGATTGCCATATAGATCGCCCAGATCCGGTTCATGCGCAGGATCTTGACGAGGATAAAGCCCAGGCCCAGCAGGCTGCCGACTCTGGCAAACTGTTCCAGTACCTGGGAATCAGCGTAGACCTTCAGGTCCTTCAGGCCCTGATAGAAGCCGCGGTAGGAAAACAGCACCGGCACCAGGAACAGCGCCACGGCCAGGATCTTGAAGCAGTTGATCAGGATCGTAATATCTTCCGGTCCGGCCCCGGCCCCGAGGATCTTTCTGGCCTGGGAACTGGATATCAGCACAAACAGGATGGCCATGAAGAAGCCGGAAACACTCAGGATGGCCGTGGAAAGCTTGCGAACCAGGATGACTGTCTTGTAGTCATCTCGGTTGGCATACTTGGCCACGATGGCGGAAATCGCATACGGCAGACCGGCCGAACAGATCTGCAGCAGGACATTATAGTATGTGTAGGCAGCGGAGTAGAACGACATGTTCTCCGTACCGGCCAGGGCCGTAAACGGAACAACATAAAAAAGCCCGATCGTCTTGGCCAGGAAAACACCGGCTGAACTGGTCAGTGATCCGGCGATAAAGGACTGCTTAACTCTGCTGGCAGTCTTCTCCGTCATTCTGTTCCACCCTCTTCAAGTGCTCTTTCCGGGTAGGAAACACCATTCATATTCAGAACCAGCGACAGGAATTCGCGGGTTGTCTTTTCCCTTGTCTTGTCTTTCCACTCGACCAGGATCTTCAGTTCCACTTCATCCGCTTCACAGTTGCCTGAAATCATCAGACCGCGGGCATAGCCGGCCGCCGGATTGGACTGGAACGGCACCAGGTTGACATCCGTATTGTCGAAAATACCGATGCTGGGCATCATCTTGCCGGTATCGGCATACAGCTGATCGCCTTCCACCGCCAGCAGGACAACGTCATACATGGCAATCCGGGCATTGTCGAGGAAAATGTAATAACTGTGCGTGCCGTCCGGCAGGGCCGTCATTTCCGCACTGATATCGTAATAAAGCGACGCATTCTGAAAACGTCCGTTTTCTTCCACCGCCTGGTAATAACTTTCATAGGCTGTCTGGGCAGCATTGACGTCACTGCCCTGTTTCCTGGTGCATCCGCACAGCATGGAAACAGCCAGAATCACAAGAAAAAATCGTCTCATCATAACCTCAGAGACGATTATACCATAGTCAAATAAAATGCGCCTGATAACCGGCGCATTTCATCTGCTTACTTTTTGAAATCAAGAACGAAGTAATTCCGCTTGCCCTTCTTCAGGATGCTGAAGTCATGGTCAACCGCGTCCGCCACATTGAGGACGGCATCGGTTGCCGCAACCTTTTCACCGTTGAGCTGGACAGAACCCTGTTCGATCAGCTGACGGGCATCTCTTCTGGAGGTGGCTGCACCGGCGGCGATCATCGCGTCGATCAGGGCCACGCCGTCTTCGACCTCACACTTGCGGGCATCCTTCAGACCTTCCCGCAGTTCGTCTGCCGACAGGTCCATGATATTGCCGCTGAACAGTGTATCCGTGATCTTCTGAGCCTTGGCCAGGCCTTCCGGACCATGAACGATTTCTGTCAGTTCTTCGGCCAGGGCCTTCTGGGCCAGACGCTTCTCCGGCTCGGTCTTGACAGACTCTTCCAGCTTCAGGATTTCTTCCGGATCCCGCATGGACAGTCTTCTCAGCAGGGTGCAGATTTCGGCATCGCCGACATTGACCCAGAACTGGTAGAACTCGTAAGCGCTTGTCTTTTCCGGATCCAGCCAGATGTTTCCGCCTTCGCTCTTGCCGAACTTGGAACCGTCAGCCTTGGTGATCAGCGGTGAAGTGATGCCGTATACCTTGGCTTCATCGCCGCAGATGGCCTTGATCAGATCCGTACCGGATACCAGGTTGCCCCACTGGTCGCTGCCGCCGAACTGAATCCGGCAGTCATAGTTCTGGTACAGCTTCAGCCAGTCCAGAGCCTGCAGGATTGTGTAGGAGAACTCAGTGAAGGAAATACCGGTTTCCAGACGCTTGGCAATGGTATCCTTCTTCAGCATGTTGGCCACGTTGAAGTGCTTGCCGTAGTCACGCAGGA
>JAFWEA010000285.1 GCA_017543005.1 Solobacterium sp.
AAAAAGCCTCCTGGCATATAATTCGTGTGTGGTCTGCGAAACTACAACGAAGAATAAGAGGAGGTTTTTATCATGGCATACACCGATGACCTGCATAGTCTATCACACACGAAATGGAATTGTAAGTATCACATCGTATTTGCGCCAAAGTACAGAAGGAAAGCATTTTATGAAGCCAGGAGGCTGGAAGTAGGACAGATGCTGAGGCAGCTGTGCGAATGGAAAGGGATCAATATCATTGAGGCAGAGGTATGCACAGATCATGTGCATATGTTGGTTGAGATACCACCGAAGATGAGTGTATCGGGATTTGTGGGATACCTGAAAGGAAAAAGCAGTCAGATGATATTTGAGAAGTGGGCAAATGCGAGATTCAAGTACAGAAGCCGCTCATTTTGGTGTCGGGGATATTATGTTGACACAGTTGGGAAAAACACGAAGAAGATAGCAGAATATATCCAAAACCAGCTGAAGGAAGATAAGGAAGCAGAGCAGTTGGAGATGGAATTTGAAGACCCGTTTACGGGTAAGAAGAAATAGTATGCTCGCGCAGACCACATTTGCGCTGTAAGGCGCAGCTTTGAGAGCAGGGCTATGCCCGCATTTGAAAAACCACCGGCTCTGCCGGTGGATATTTATTAAGGAAAAGGCGGAGGAAGTGACGAACTGCCCCGCAAAGGCATATAATAGGCGCAAGAGGTGATTTTTTATGAAACCTGCGAAACTGATGACTGTATTCCTGGCAGCCGGGCTCGTCCTTGGCGGCTGTGCGCAGGAAAGTGCAGATACACTGCCGGAACTGCCGGCCCCGGAGCTGGAAGAAGGCCTGCGGGGTGAACAGTTCGGCATCGACAAGAACATCAACGAAGCAACCATTGACCAGTATCTCTTCCGGGATGACGCGGTCTACCGTGACATGCGCATGCTCAGGGATGAGGCCGAATACGAAGCGATCGGCGGGGATTCCTGGCTGAGCGGCATTGTGGAAGGCTTTGAGGTTGTGCCGTATCCGTATCTCTGCAACGTGGAGGGCCTGCCGGAAGCGGTGGGCCAGGGTTACAGCGGGGCTACGCTGTTTACCCATGACGAAAACGGCTATACCGCCAACTATGAAGAGTCCATGGATATCCTGGAATACCTGTTCCCGAAGGACAAGGTCATCTTCCTGATGTGCGGCGGCGGCGGTTATGCCGGCATGACCAAAAACATGCTCATCGAACTGGGCTGGGACGGGTCAAAGATCTACAATACCGGCGGCTACTGGTTCTATGAAGGCGAACATGCCGTGCAGCTGAAGCGGGAAGAAAACGGCAAGACCTACTATGATTTTCATAAGCTGAATTATCACTACATTGATTTCGCCAGCCTGCACCGGGTGACCCCGCTGCCGGATGAAATCGGCGGGGAACCGGAGGTTTCACTGGAAACGCTGATCAACGGTCTGGAACTGATCAATGCTGAACAGCTGAATCAGAAAATCGCACAGCAGGAAACATTCGCGGTATCTGTGTATCTGCCGGGCTGCTCGTCCTGTGCGGCGTTTGCACCGGTGGTGAAGGAAGTGGCCGATTCGGGCCAGATCCCGGTCTATACCATGTCGCTGGCAGATGCCAAGGAAAACAATACGGTGATCGGCGAAAAGGTTTCCTATACCCCCTCGATTGTCCTGTTTAAGGAAGGGGAAGTACAGGCTTTCCTCGATGCGTCTGCGGATGCTGATCTGCCGTACTACAAGAATGCAGAGAACCTGTCCGGCTGGATGGGCCAGTATATTCAGATGGATCCGGTCAAGGGTGAGGCGGAAACGCAGATGGATGACTGCGAAGATGCCTGCTCGGTTATGCCGGAATAAAAAGGGGAACAGATTATGGAGTTTGCAGGAAAGAAGATTCTGATCATGGGCTTTGCCAAGTCCGGCATGGCCGCCGTGAAACTGCTGCGTCATCTCGGCGCCGACAACATCATCGTTACCGACCGCAAGGATATTCCGGAAAAGGAACTGCTGGAAAGCTGGGGCGTCACGGTGCTGAAACAGGCGGATGAACTGTTTGACGAAAATTATGACCTGGTCATCAAGAACCCCGGGGTTCCGTATGTCAGCCCGCTGGTCAAAAAGCTCAAGGACAGAAACATTCCGGTCATTACCGAAGTCGAGCTTGCCTACCAGGTGGCGAAGCCGCAGCACTACATCGCCATCACCGGCACCAACGGCAAGACCACGACAACCACGCTGGTCTATGAGTTCCTGAAGGAACACTATGGCGACAGGGCCCTGGTCGGCGGCAATATCGGCACGCCGCTGTGCGACCTGGTGCTGGAGCACAACCTGCTGGAAGAAGCGGGCTATTATATCTCGGTGGAACTGAGTCAGGCCCAGCTGGTCGATATCGATCAGTTCCGGCCGGATGCGGCAGCGATCATGAACCTGACCCCGGACCATGTCGACGTGATGGGCAGCCTCGATACCTATTACTGGTCCAAGACGCTGATCTATAAGAATATGAAGGACAGCGATGTCTTCGTGGTCAATGCGGATGATCCGATCCTGCATGAATATATGGAAAAGTATCCAGTGCACTGTGTGGAAAAGACCATCTCCCTGTACCGGGATGATACGGACGGTTACCTGAAGGATGGCTGGATGATCATCAACGGCGAGAAGGTCGTCGAACTGGACAAGGTGCCGATTCCGGGCCTGCATAATCTGCAGAACATCATCGTGGCGGCGAGTGCGTGCATGAGCGCCGGGGTGAGTGCGGAGGAAATCCGCCGGGCAGTCTATGCCTTCAAGGGCGTGGAACACCGGATTGAATTCACCCGCGAGCTGGATGGTGTCAAGTACTACAACGATTCCAAGGGCACCAACACCGATGCGACCATCACCGCCCTCAAGGCCTTTGACAAGGGTGTGATCCTGCTGGTGGGCGGCTATGAGAAGGGCCTGTCCATGGATGAAATGAAGAAGCACCTGGGCTGCGTGAAGCTGGTCATCGGCTATGGCCTGGCCGGTCCGCGGATCGCCCATGACCTGGTCGGGGATGCGGCAGTGATCGTCGATGACATGGTGCAGGCGGTCCATGCGGCAAAGGATGCGGCCGTGCCGGGAGACATCGTGCTGCTGTCGCCGACAACCTCTTCCTTCGACCAGTATTCCGGATATGAGGAAAGAGGAAGGCATTTCAAGAAAATCGTCAATTCCCTCTGATATTTTTGTGGACGCCGCAGGAATCTGTGATAAAATGCATCTGCTTGAGGGAGTAACAGGCGCAGTGCGTTTATAAGCCGTCATCACGGTTCCATACCCGGCTTATAGTGAAATTGTGAGACTCATGTATGGGTTTTGGGCTGTACATGAGTTTTTTTCTGAAAAAAGCCCGGGGAGGAAATATATGAATCAGATGACACTGGCAATCATGCTGTTTGCGGCAATGTATGTATTACTGCTGGTCTTTTCGGA
>JAFWEA010000286.1 GCA_017543005.1 Solobacterium sp.
AATATGATCAAACTGGTAAATGTCCGCAATATGGGCGCGTTCCTGAACATGGTGGGACAGTGCCGCGGGGATGTGACGGTTCATCTGGAGCACTATGGTGACCTGCCGCTGAAGAAGCATCCCGAATTCCGGGAACTGCTGGAAGATCTTCGACCGCTGAACGGCGAACTGGATATCTCCCTGGAAAACCCGGACGATGCGGCCCTGATCCTGCGCTCCATGATCAACGGCAAGTGCCTGAAAAACTGAATCTGATATGAAACGCCGGCAATCCGGCGTTTTCCGAATCCCTGCTCTGGTGTAAAATAGTATCCTGTAAAGAACAGGGGTTTTATTTCTATATGAGCGCAAAGAACCGGAAGAAACAGTCACCAGTCCCGTTTATCGTATCGGCACTGGCAGCGATATTATTTACCGTCCTGGTGAAGGTCGTGGATGTGCAGGCAATCGGGCCGCAGAACAGCGAGATCGGCTTTGCTGGCCTGAACGGCTGGGTTTTCAAGACGGCCGGATCCCACATGCTGTTTTACCGGCTCAGCGAGGTGCTGCTCATTGCGGCCATCCTGCTGGCGTTCCTGTTTGCCCTGAAGGGGCTGGTGCAGATGCTGCGGCGCCGCAGCATTGCCCGGGTGGACAGCCGGATCCTGCTGCTGGGCACGATGTTCGTGCTGGTCATTGTGACGTATTTCCTGTTTGAAAAAGTGATTATCAATTACCGGCCGGTACTGACGGAAGAGGGGCTGGAAGCGTCCTTCCCGTCCTCGCATACCATGGTTTCCATGACCGTCTTCGGCTGCACGCGGGCCTTCTTCAAAACCGAACCGGGCGATACTTCCGTCATCAGGGGGGTGCTGCTGGCCGGCCTGGTGCTGTCACCGCTGTTCCGGCTGCTGTCCGGCATGCACTGGCTGACTGATATCATCGGCGGCTGTCTCTACAGCATCATGTTCATCATGCTGTACAAAACACTGCTGAAAGAACCGAAAGGATCGTCCTACGGACGCTGAGCGCTGAAGCGCTCTTTTTTTTATCCATATACTGCCGGTAATATCTGCTAGAATACAGTCATGCAGGATTTTGATTTCAAATACGCAGTCAATGATACGTACATGGCGGTCCGCTATTACGGCGATGAGGCAGATGTGGTCATCCCTGATACCTGGTATGGGAAACCGGTGTCGGTGCTCGGTGAAGACCTGTTCAAGGGCCATGCCGAGATCCGCAGTATCAAGATTCCGGCTTCGGTGACGCACATCATGGGGTTTGCGTTTGACGGCTGCACATCGCTGCAGGAGCTGATCCTGCCGGCAGGGCTGTATTCCATCCTGCCGTATGCGTTTGTGCGCTGCGGGGTGCGGCAGATCACGCTGCCGGCCGGGGTGACCCAGATTCCCCCGTATGCCTTCTATCAGTGTGCCAGGCTGGAGCAGATTGAGATCCGGGCAGAAAAGATCAGGATATACGGCCATGCGTTTGACGGCTGTGAACAGCTGAAACAGGTGCCGGTATCGACGGAATAAACAACTGCGGTTATCATGCCGCGTTTTTTTATTCATACGATTTCTTATATAAGGCATAACAAATTCTTATATGTATATAAATTTCTGTTTTGTTAATATCGTTCTGTGCTATGATGGTTAGGCTTGCGGTTTTGGCCGCATGGAGGAAATAGTTTATGGATCTATCAGCGATCAACTGGGGAGCGATCCTCGGCGGATTCGGTCTGTTCATGTTCGGCATCAAGTTCATGGGGGACGGACTCAAGGCAGTGGCAGGTGATGCCCTGCGGGACTATATCAACAAGGCAACATCCAACCGCTTCAGTGCGCTGCTGGTCGGTATCATCCTGACCATGATCATGCAGAGCTCATCTGCGACTTCAGCCATTACGATCGGCTTTGTCCGGGCCGGCCTGATGACCTTTGACCAGGCTGCCGGCATCATCCTGGGTGCGACCATCGGTACGACGTTCACATCCTTCCTGATCTCGGTCAACATCGACCGCTATGCGATGTTCATCATCTTCGCCGGGGCGATGCTGATCTGCTTCGGCAAGAAGCCGCGCTCGGTATACAACGGCAATGTCATTCTCGGCTTTGCCCTGATCTTCTTCGGCATGTCTTCCATGGGTGATGCCCTGGCTGCCCTGAAGGAAATGCCGGCCTTCTCGGCCTTTGCCCTGCGGATGAGCGACAACGCCCTGCTGAGCATGTTTACCGGTGTCGGCCTGACCGCCGTGGTGCAGTCCTCCGCGGCCACCATCGGTGTCGTGCAGAAGCTGTACCAGGCCGGAGCCGTTACGTTCAAGGCAGCCCTGCCGTTCATGTTCGGTGCCAACATCGGTACAACCATGACCGGTATCCTGGCTTCCATCGGCGGCACCACCGCCGGCAAGCGGACCGCGTGCCTGCATACCGTGCTCAATATCATCTCAACAACCCTGGGCATGATTCTTCTGACCCCGTACTCGTCCTTTGTCCAGATGGTGGCCGGCCATATGAATCCGATGATGCAGATTGCCATGGCCAACATCATCTTCAAGACCCTGACAACCCTGCTGGCCCTGCCGTTTGTCACCCAGCTGGTTGCCCTGGTGCGGCGCATTATTCCGGGCGAGGAAGCATCCCAGGAAGAAGTCAATATCGACGAAATGGACGAAGAAATCACCAACGTCCTGCCGTCCGCTGCCCTGCTGGCTTCCCGGCGGGCCATTGACCAGATGATCGTACTGATCCGCGAGAATTCCGAGGCAGTCGGAAAGCTGCTGGAAGACCGCGGCGGTGCGGCCGAGAAGGAACCGATCGACCGGCGCGAAATGATCATCAACAAGTGCGACCAGAAGATTACGGACTATCTGATCCGGCTGTCGGTCAAGCCCAATCTGACCCACCGGAACATCAACTCCGTCCGGCTGCAGCTGGATGTCGTCAAGAACTTCGAGCGCGTCGGCGACCTGGTCATGAACCTGGCCGAATTCTACAGCGAAGTTCACGAGAAGGGCGAATCCTTCACGGACCTGGCCCACGAGGACCTGACGGCCATGTTCAACCTGTATATGGACATGTTCAATCTCTCCTCAGAGATCTTTACCACAAAGGATATCGATCAGTACCGGCATCTGCAGGAACTGGAAGATGAGATCGATGCCATGGAACTGAAATTCCGTGACACCCACTTCCAGCGCATGGCCTTCAAGCAGTGCACATCGCCGGTGGCGGAATCGGTCTACTGCGACATCCTTGGTACGATGGAACGTATGGGCGACCACTGCTGCAACATTGCCAAGGCAGTCATTACGAGAAATACCAGTGACCTCTCGGATGATGAACTGGTAGCCGGATAATGATAAGATGGTAATACATCGGAGGTTTGCGCATGTATTACGGAAATATCAAGAAATATGATGTGGCCGACGGTGAAGGTGTCCGGGTGACACTGTTCATCAGCGGCTGCCGGATTCACTGCCCGGGCTGTTTCCAGCCGGAGACATGGGATTTCCGGTACGGACAGGAATATACCGAAGAAACCCAGAAAGAAGTGCTCGATGCCATGGACAGTGAATTCATTGCCGGGCTGACGGTACTGGGCGGGGAACCGTTCGAACCGGAAAACCAGCGGGTTATCGTCAAGCTCATGAAAGCCGCGAAGGAACGCTATCCGGAAAAGAATATCTGGTGCTGGTCCGGCTATCTGTATGACCGGGACCTGCAGCCGGGCGGCCGCAAGTATACCGAAGTGACGGATGAGATGCTGTCCTATATCGACATCCTGGTAGACGGGTCATTCATGCTGGCAAAGAAGAATCTGGCCCTGAGTTTCCGCGGTTCGGAGAACCAGCGGGTCATTGACTTGAAGAAAACAAGAGAAACCGGCGAGGTTGTACTGCATATCCCGATGACCGGGTGACCGGCACACAGCCGGTTTTCTTCTGCTAAAATACAGATATGACACTGCTGGACAAGGACATCCGCGAACCGCTCTTCCAGTATCTGGAGGAACGGTACGGCCTGGTGCGGATTCTGGAAGAAAAGGAAATCGGGCAGTCCCGGGCGGACGCGGTCATGGTGACGGCGGACAGCCTGTACGGGATTGAGATCAAGAGTGATGCGGACACCTATGCCCGGCTTTCTTCCCAGGTGAAGGATTACGATCAGTATTATGACTTCAACTATGTCGTGGCCGGCAGCACCCATGGTCTCCACGTGGCGGAGCATGTCCCATGGTACTGGGGCATCATCACCGTGGAATGGTATGAAGACCGGGTGGACTTCTATCTGGCCAGGGAACCGGAGCGCAACCCGCATATGGATCTGCGCCGCAAGCTGAGTCTCTTGTGGCGGCCGGAACTGGTGCGGATCCAGGAGAAGCACAAGCTGCCGAAGTATAAGGAAAAATCAAAACTGTTTGTCCAGAAAAAGATCCTGGAGAAGGTATCACCGCAGGATCTGCAGGCAGATATCTCGAATGAGCTGTTCGAGCGGGATTATACGAAGATCAAAGAGACGATCAATGAGTACCGCCGCGCCAGGGGCAGAAGGGCCCGCCGGAAACCTCCGAAGCGCCGCCGTCTGTAAACGGCAGAACACAGCGTGAATTGAAGAACCGGCGCTGTCCTGTTATCATAAAAGTGTAAAAGGCCACCGATGACGGTTGTCCTCAAGCAAAACGGAAACGATCGTTACAGTTTGCTAGACCTGGCGATCGTTTTTCGTTGAATTCATATCGGCAGGGCCCTGATCCGGCAGTATAAGGACGAACTGCCCGAGGATGTGTATTTTGTTGTGACACACATGGCCAAAACGGATTACATGAAGAAGATCCGGGCCCTTGACACGCTGCTGGGCCGGCCCGCAAAGGGATATCTCTCCCTGCGGACAAAGGATCACGATTTTACCGAAGAGATCAATACATTTGCGGTAAACCTCTAAAAGAAAAAAAACTGCCCGGCGGAGTTTATCCACTGGGCAGCTTTTGTGTTTTAAAGGTTCTTTTTTTCGTAGATCCGGATGGACAGCAGCCATGAAAGAGCGAAGATCAGGACGATGAAGGCTGCAATGCCGAACAGCAGCACCGATGCTTTGACCTGCAGCAGGATTGCCGTGATCGGTCCGGCATAGTTGATGATGAACATGCCGCAGGCGACCATGACGACGATGACGGTCATGCGTACCATCTGGCCCTTGGCCGTACCGAATTTCACGTTGATCGGCATGGAAACGGAGATGGCCGGCAGGGACAGGGCAACCATCATGCCGGCCGTGACCAGCACGGTGGGCA
>JAFWEA010000287.1 GCA_017543005.1 Solobacterium sp.
CGCAAAATCAATCTCACGCTGCCGCAGGGCCCCGTTGAGCTTCTTGACGGTGTCAAAGATCACCGCGTAGGCATTCGGTGTATTCATGTCATCATCCATCTGATCCAGGAAATGCCGCCAGGCTTCCTCGTCATAATCCGGGGCGAATTCAACGCCGCTCATGGCTGCCTTGATATCGGCCTGACACAGCGGATCCAGGACCCGCTTGAGTTCCTTGTTGGCTGTTTCAATGGTTTCTTCACTGAAGTTGAGTTCCTTGCGGTAGTGGACAGAGCTCATCAGCCAGCGGGTTGTATTGACGCCGAGCTTGTCGATGACATCCTTGGCCCACAGCACATTGCCCAGCGACTTGGACATCTTTTCGCCGTTGATGTTGATCATGGCATTGTGGACCCAGTAGTTGGCCAGAGAGTTGTGGTTGACTGCCATAGACTGGGCTGCTTCGTTTTCATGATGCGGGAATCGCAGATCCATGCCGCCGCCGTGGATATCGATCATCGGTCCCATATTCTCGTTGATCATGACGACGCATTCGGTATGCCAGCCCGGCCGGCCCGGACCCCACGGGGAATCCCAGGTGATGCCCTTGTCAGTCTTCTTCCAGAGGGCGAAGTCATACGGGTTGCGCTTCTGATCATTTGTCTCAATGCGGGCGCCCGCTTCCAGCTGGTCCAGCTTCTGATGGCTCAGGGAACCGTAACCCGGCACCGAGTCAACGCTGAAGTAGACATCGCCGTTGACTACATAGGCTGTGCCGTTGTCGACCATCTGCTTGACGAAAGTGATGATGCCATCCATGGTTTCCGTGACCTTCGGGGTGATGTCCGGCAGTTCGGTATTCAGCTGCCGGCGCAGGGCCTGATAGGCATCGATATACCGTTCGGTGATTTCCTTTTCGGTTGTCCCTTCTTCAATGGCCTTGTTGATGATCTTGTCATCGACATCGGTGAAGTTGGAGACATACTTGACCGTATAGCCTTCTGCTTCAAACAGACGCTTCAGAACATCGAAGACAACCATCGGACGGGCATTGCCGATATGGGCAAAGTTGTAGACCGTCGGACCGCAGACATACATGTCCACATGCCCTTCGTGAATCGGCTTGAACTCTTCAACCTGCAGTGTCTTCGTGTTGTAAATTCGAATCATATGTTTTACCATCCTTTCCTCAAAAAAGGCGTCCCGATAAAAAGACGCCTCTGCGTGGTTCCACTTTTCTTGCTTCTTGACGACGTAACGTGCCTTCACGTCCCGCCCTACATTATCGGGCAGGCCCTCCCGGATGCATTCGCAGGTTCTTTCTCGGTGCCGCCTTTTCACCATGCCGGCTCTCTCTTCTCACCTTCTGAATCCTGTTACTGGTTCCGATCATCGGTTTCCCATATTTTAGCGCATCGGCAGTGCGCTTTCAATCAATGTGTTCTTTCCTCACCCGGGGTACAGCACCTCTGATGCTTATTCGTCGGACGGTTTGATGACCCGGATCAGTGTGCCGTCGGGATTGTAGTTGTTCTGCTGCAGCAGGCTGCCGTTTTCGTCATAGTCATAGCGGGAGTACATGGCCATGCTGCCGTCCGCATTGTAGGTATCATAGCCGGTTTCTTTTCCCTCATCGTCATAGTAGGTCAGATAGTATCCCATATGGGAACCGTTGCTGTACGCATCCCGGCGGACCTCCAGGCCGCGGTCATCGTATTCCATTGTCTGATAAGCCCGCTCGGAGCCGTCCGGATTATAGTAATCATTTCTGGCCGGCAGCCCGTTGTCACCGAATGTGACAACACAGTATTCATACAGTTCAATGCCGTTTCCGTACGCATTCTCATAGTTGCGCCAGCCGCTTCTTCTGCCGAGCTGATCAAATTCGTTGATCTGGTAACCGGTCAGGTTGCCGGAAGGATCATAGTAGTTCTTTCTTCTGATCTGAGCCGAAGAGTCCACATAGCTGCCCTTTTCGATTTCCTGTACCTTGCCGAGGATTTCAGCCGAGTCAGTGACTTTTCCTTCTGCCGCAACCAGCAGGTCATACGCTTCTTCAAAGGATTCCTGCCGGATCAGGACATCGGCCATGCCGAGATATGCGGCCGCGTAAGTCTCATCAAGCCCGGCGGCCTTTTCATAGTCCGCATACGCCTTCATGAGATTCTCCTTGATCACTTCGGCATCAGCGCCTTCCAGCCTGACATAGGCATCGCCCCGGCCCACATAGACAGGCGCCTGCTCCGGATCCGCCGCGATCGCTTCGGTAAATGCCTTTACGGCCCCGTCATAATCTTCCGCCGCAAGACACTCCAGTCCCTGGCTGTACAGGTCTTCCCACGAGACCTTCTCTTCGGCCGCTTCGGTTTCAGCCGCGGCTGTTTCCTCGGCCGGGGCCGGGCTTTCTTCCTGTTTCTGACTGCAGGCTGCCATGCTTCCGAAAATCAGCAGACCGCAGAGGATAACAGACAGTTTCTTTTTCATGTTGCAGTTCATAGATGTTCCCTTCCTTGTGTCACCTTGTAAGTGAATGATGTCATGCCACAGAATCTTTATGATTCTGTCCATTAATCAGTATAGTACCGAAACAGTCCTGTACATAAGAAAAAGCGCAGCCGCAGCCGCGCTTATGAATTCCGGTATATTTACTTGATGATCTTGAAGTCATCGATGACCGGCAGGTTGCCTTCGGATCCGGTAATTGCCTGATAAATGCCGGCAAAGAACAGGACGAAGATCGCCAGGCTGATGACCGAACCGATCAGCGGGATATCCACCAGGAAGGCGGCGACATTCATGATCAGCGTCCGGTTCAGATGCTTCTTGACATATTCGGAACGGGCATTGCCGGTTGCGAAGAAGGAGATCAGCCAGCCCAGCCAGGTGAAATAGGACAGCACGCTGAACAGCTTGTCATTGCCGGTTGCGCCCTGGTGAGCATATGTCGAAGCCGGCCGGGCAGTTGTTCTGGCCCTTCTCCTGGCCGCCTGCTCCGCTGCTTCCTTTTTGCGCTGTTCTTCCAGCTCACGGATCAGCTGTTCGGTCTTGCTCGGACCTTCTTCCTTTTTCTGCTGGTAGTTGGTGGCGTATTCCTTTGCCTCTTTCTGCATGTCGGTTTCTTCCGGGATCACCATGACCGGGGTAACCGTCTGAGCCTGCACATTGCCGGAGGTCTGCACGCCTGTCTGGGACGTCAGCACATCAGCGAGATCTTCTTCCGCTTTCTGGGCCACGGCATTCATCTGGACTTCGGTCTTGGCCAGCGCCGCATCCAGCGAACCCTCCAGGGTCAGCTGAATGCCGGATGTATCCGGCTTCTTCGGTACGGGAATCTCGACTTCCGGCTCGATTGTCAGTTCCGGCTCCTTCACCGGCTCCGGTTCCTTTACCGGTTCCGGTTCGGCCGGTGCCGGTTCTTCCGCCGCCTGCTTCGCACCGCAGATCGGGCAGAATTTTGCGTCATCAGGAATTTCGGCATTGCAGTACGGACATTTCTTCATCTTCAGTACCTCCGGGTTTATTCCCCAGCCTCTTTTTCAGGCTTTTCTTCCTCGCCGGCTGCCGGCTTTTCAGCTTCAGCCGCTGTCGTCTCTTCCGGTTTTTCTTCCGGCATCTCAATCGGCTTTTCCGCCGTATGCTGATCACGGAAATCCGCTTCGATGGATTCACCGCGGATGACTCTTTCAATCTGTTCGGAAGTCAGTGTCTCGTATTCCATCAGTGCTTCCGCAATCCGGATCAGTTCTTCCTTGTGCTCTTCAATAATCTTTCTGGCCAGATCATGGCAGTTATTGACAATCTTGCGGACTTCCTGGTCAATTTCGAAGGCTACCTGACCGGAGACATTGCTCGGTGAGTTGTAGTCCCTGCCCAGGAAGACATTCTCGTTGCCGGCGTCATACTTGATCGGACCAAGGTCACTCATGCCATACAGGGTAACCATGTCCCTGGCAATGTTGGTGGCCCGCTCGATATCGTTGACCGCCCCGGTCGTGACATCGTCAAAGAACATTTCTTCTGCCGTACGGCCGCCCATGTAGCCGGTGATGGTGGCGATGAGATCATTCTTC
>JAFWEA010000288.1 GCA_017543005.1 Solobacterium sp.
GCAGTACAACCGGCAGATAGGCAAACAGAAATGTGAGTGTGCTGAATACCATATATTACTTCCTGCAGTGCGTTCCTATTATAACAGGAATGAACAGTGACGGACGGAAAATGATGCCTGCTGTTATAATAAAGATGTTCCGCACTTGCGGAACAGGGAGAAATAAGATGAAACTGAAGACAGGTGACCGCTTTCCGGAAATGACCTTCCGGACGGCTTTCGAAGATCATGTGAAAACCCCGGATATCCTGACCGGCATGACCGTGTTCTGGGTCCTGCGCTATATCGGCTGCCCGGTATGCCGCTACGATATTCATGACATGGCTGCCCATGCGGCGGAGTTCACGGCCCGCGGGGCGAAGATCTATGTCGTCCTGCAGAGTGATCAGGAACATGTACGGCAGGCCCTGCAGGAAACCCCGGTGCCGCTGGAGTTCATCTGCGACCCGGAAATGGAATTCTACCGCCAGCTGGAAATCCGGCCGGCGAAAAACATGGTGGCCCTGGCCGGCAATGTGTTCCGGACCATGGCCAAGCTGAATGCGGCCAAGAAAAAGGGCCTGAAGCACGGCGATTACGAGGGCGATGAAAAGCAGCTGCCGGCCCTGTTCATCGTCGCTGCGGACGGCACCGTCAGACATGCGCACTATGCGGCTGACCTGTCGGACATGCCGTCGGCTGAAGGCGTGCTGGCCATCCTGGACCGGCTTGCCGCGGAGGACAGCAGTCATGAAAACTGAAAGAAA
Organism: Solobacterium sp.; assembly: GCA_017543005.1. Taxonomy (GTDB): domain Bacteria; phylum Bacillota_I; class Bacilli_A; order Erysipelotrichales; family Erysipelotrichaceae; genus Bulleidia. Next base: position 747 of record JAFWEA010000288.1, read on the forward strand.
GTTCCCGTCCATCCAGGTAACGAAGAAACAGGAAGCCCGCCTGCGGGCCGGGCATCCCTGGGTCTATGATACGGAAATCACTTCCGAAATCCCGGAGATCGCCAACGGTTCCCTGGTGGATGTGATGAACCAGAAGAATCATTATCTGGGCACCGGGCTGTGGAGTGAACAGTCCAAAATCCGTGTCCGGCTGCTTTCGTCCAATGCCAATGAAGTGTTTGATGATGCGTTTTTTGCCCGCCGGACGGAATATGCGCTGGCTTACCGGGAAAAGGTGATGGGGGAGGATTTTGCGTCCTGCCGGCTGATCCATGGCGAAGCGGACGGCCTGCCGGGGGTTACAGTGGACCGCTATGGGGATATCCTGGCGGCGGAAGTGCTTTCCTATGGCATGGAACAGCGCAAGACAATCATCTATGACGCTTTGATCAGCGGTCTGAAAAAGCGTGGTGTAACAGTGCGCGGCATCTATGAGCGCAACGAAGGGGCCCTGCGGCAGAAAGAAGGACTGCCGCTGGAGAAGGGCTGGTACGTCCATGGCATGGCTGTGCCGGAAGAAACCGTGTTCCCCATTACAGAAAACGGCATCCGCTACATGGTGGATGTGGAGAACGGTCAGAAGACAGGTTTTTTCCTGGATCAGAAATACAACCGGCTCGCGGTCCGCAAGATGGCAAAAGGCATGCGGGTGCTGGACTGCTGCACGCATACCGGTGCTTTTGCCCTGAACGCGGCGGCCGGCGGGGCGGCGTCGGTGACGGCGGTGGATATTTCCCGGCGGGCGCTGGATCTGGCAGCGGAAAACGCAGCCCTGAACGGGTTTGATGACATCAGCTTCGTGGAAGCGGATGTGTTTGAATACCTGGAAAGCCAGCTGAAGAACCGGGCCGGCTATGATCTGATCATCCTGGATCCGCCGGCCTTTACGAAAAGCCGGAAGACATTTGCCCGGGCCAGCAGCGGCTATCAGCGGCTCAATGCCCTGGCCATGCGGATATTGCCCCGGGGCGGTTATCTGGTGACCTGTTCGTGCTCGCATTTCATGCATACGGAGGACTTCCTGGAGATGCTGCAGCGGGCGGCCGGGGAGGCCGGTGTGAGCCTGCGTCTGGTGGAGGAAAGACACGCTTCACCGGATCATCCGGTCATGCTCGGGATCGATGAAACCGATTATCTGAAGTTCTTCCTGCTGCAGATCGTCTGATCTGACAAAACATGAAAAAACAGCGAAAATATGCTATTATTTGAGTATCTCACATATTAGAAGGGTGGTGGATGTGCATGTATAAAATCGATGACGTCGTAGTTTACCGTAGGAATGTGTGCCGGGTTGTCGGCCAGTGCACATCTGACCTTACCGGGGAAGAGTGCTATATTCTGGAACCGTACAGTACACAGGATGGTTCAACCCGTATGAAAGTCCCGGTAGCCAACAAAGGAGGGCACCTGCGGGATCTGATCACAAGGGAGGAAATAGACCGGCTCATCGGGCGTTATCATCTGATCGAATGTCTGGAAAACAAACCGGCAAATATGAAAAGTCAATATGCGGCGCTGCTGAAGGGAGACGAACCGGAAGAACTGATGCGGATCATCAAGACATCCTATCTCCGCAATAAGGAACGGCTCGAATCCCATAAAAAGCTCGCGTCCATTGACGGCGAATATATGCGCAAGGCAGAACAGTATTTATTCGAAGAATTTGCCGTAGCACTTGAAACAACCTTTGACCAGGCGAAAGATTACTTTGTTAAACAACTGGATAAGATCCAGTAAAAGGAATTCCAAGGAATTCTTTTTTTCTTGCCTGTATACGGGGATCGTGTTAGGCTTTTGAGTCGATGAAATCGTGGGAAGTAATTGTTATCGCAGTCGGCCTGTCCATGGACGCATTTGCCGTAGCCATCTGCAAGGGTCTGGCCTCCGGCAAGGCAACCGGCCGGCAGGCTCTCAGTGCCGCTTTGTGGTTCGGCGGTTTTCAGGCACTCATGCCGGCCATCGGCTATCTGCTGGGCATGGCCTTCAAGGATTACATTACGGCCGTGGATCACTGGATTGCGTTTATCCTGCTGGGCTGGATCGGCATCAATATGATCCGGGAAGCCTTCGGGGATGAACCGGTTGTGCCGGATTTCAGCTGGCGGGCGATGCTGCCGCTGGCGGTGGCTACGAGCATTGATGCCCTGGCAACCGGGATCATGTTCTCCTTTCTCAATGTCAGACTGCTGCCGACGGTGGCCTCCATCGGCCTGATCACCGGTATTCTTTCCTTTATCGGTGTAAAAACCGGCGCCCTGCTGGGCAGCCGGTTTCAGAAAGGCGCACAGATCCTCGGAGGTATCGTACTGATCCTGATGGGCGTCAAGATCCTGCTGGAACATCTCGGGATTCTGTAACAGCCGTCAGTCTCTTCATTAACGGAACAAACTCATCCAGCCGCTCAATCATGAAGTCGGGCTGGATTTTTTCTTCTTTGCGGGCCGGGTTGAACCAGCAGCACAGCAGTCCCGCTGTCATGGCGCCGCGGATATCAGCCGTCAGGGAATCACCCAGCAGGATGACTTCTTCCGGCTGCAGATGCAGTTTTTCCAGACAGGTATCAAAAAACCGCGGATCCGGTTTTGTATAGCCGATGACCTCACTGACAAAAAGATCCTTGAAATACGGCAAGAAGCCGGCGTTAGCCAGACGGGTGGTCTGCTGTTCGAGCGGCCCGTTGGAGGCGGCATACAGCGGCAGGAACTCTGCCAGGGCTTTCAGCATGTCTCTGGCACCTTCCACGGGAATGCAGCTGTCATGGAGCCGGCGCAGGAACGCATGCTCAAAGGCCAGGCCGTCCCGGTCAATGCCGAGTTCTTTGAATATCATGACCCAGCGCTGTTCCCGCACATCTTTCTGGGTGATTTCACCCCGTTCCACCCGGTGCCACAGCATGTCGGTCACCCGGCGGAAAACGGTCATGGTTTCCGGCGGCAGTTCAATCCCGAACTCCGCGGCAGCATCTTCGGCGGACCAGCGGGAACAGGCATTGAAATCCAGCAGGGTATCATCGATGTCAAGCAGTACGGCCTTGATCATGTTCAGTCCTCAATACTGATGGCCGGGAACACTTCCCGGAAACTGGCCTGGATCAGCAGGTCGGCGTTTTCGTCATACGGGGTGGCAGTCCGGTTGATCAGGACCAGGTGATCACCCTGGAAATAGCGGATCATGCCGGCAGCCGGATAGACAACCAGCGATGTGCCAAGGACAATCAGCACATCCGCGGCCGCGATCTTGCGGATGGCACTGCTCATGACCGAAGAATCGAGGGATTCCTCATACAGAACGACATCCGGCTTGACGATGCCGCCGCATTTCCGGCAGCGCGGGATCCCGGTGGAATTCTTGATGTACATGGCATCATGGAAAGCCCCGCAGTCCATGCAGTAATTGCGCAGGATGGAGCCGTGCAGTTCGTCAACGTGTTTTGAACCCGCGGCCGTATGCAGGCCGTCGATGTTCTGGGTCACCACGCCAAGGCAGGTGCCTTTTTCCTCCAGCTTTGCCATGAACTTATGGGTTTCATTCGGTTCGGCATCCAGGATCAGCATCCGGTCCCGGTAAAAGCGGTAGAACTCCTCCGGATTGGCATCGAAAAAACTCCGGCTGATGATCGTTTCCGGCGGATAATCATACTGCTGGTTGTAAAGACCGTCCTGACTGCGGAAATCGGGAATGCCGCTGTCGGTGGAAACACCGGCACCGGTAAAGAATACAATCCGTTTTCCTTCATTGATGATTTTCTGAAGCTGTTCCAGTTTTTTCGGATCCATGTTCAATTCTCCTTTCACCGTAGGTGCTGTGTATGGATGCGGCAATGTCCTGCAGGGCCGCGATCAGGCTGGCAGGCCGGAGGATGGTAATCCGGTCATAGAACTGCAGGAACCATGCCGTCAGGGTCGGGGTGACGGCGGTGCGGATGGAAGCCGTGAAATCGGTGTCGGTGACATTGCTGATGATGATGTTCTGACCGAAGCGGTCAAACAGCGCATTGCTCAGCGAGCGGTCAAACACGGCCGTAACCGTAACGGCCTCGCCATGGTACATGTCAAAGGAAGTCCGCCGCCAGGCTTCAGCGTCGAAATAGACCGGTTCCTCGGTTTCTTCCAGCATCTGCAGCTGTTCCATCTTGTCAATCCGGTAGGCCGCAAAATCACCGTATTTTCGGTCAAAAAAGACCCCGTAATAGCGGCCCTGACTGCTCATGACGGCACAGGGCAGCAGATGATAGCTGCGGCGGCTGCGGCGATATGTTTTCTGGCGGTTGACGGAAACATCATAGTAGCGGAATTCAACCGGATGACGGCCGGCGGCCGCTTCCAGCAGGATTTCTATATAGCGGATCACATTTGGATTATCGGTCTTTTCTTCGGCGGCAGAGGAAGCCGGCAGGAGTTCCTGCTGCCGGATGCTGAGCAGGTTTTTCAGCCGTTCGGAGAGATGATCGGCCTGATCCCTGGAAATGGCCGGGGAATTCTGCACGGCATCTGTCAGGATCATGATTTCCGCCGGCTGAAACGGCCGGTTCAGATAGTAGCCCTGGCCCAGCCGCCTGGTAAAGCGGATATCCCAGCCGTTGCGACGGAGGGCATCCAGCGACTGATAGATGGTCCGGCGGTCTGCCGCAATGCCTTTGGCAGCCAGTTCGGCAATCAGATCGGGCATGGAAATAATATGCTCCGCATCGGACTGTTTCTGAAGAATATTCAGTATCAGCAGGGTTCTGCCTGCAGCGTCTCCATGAATCATGACAAACTCCTGTATTTTTTATCATTGTACATGATTTTGTACAGTGATTCCAGACACCGGCCCTAGACTGAGAGTGCAGCAGGGAGGTGTTGTTATGAACCACAGTGAAAAATTTGCCTTCAATACCGGACTGATCATGCTGGCATATGCGTATGCGGCAACCGGCTTTGCGGCGGCCGCGGCGGCCTGCGGACTGGCCGCAGCGTGGCTGGCGGCGGTCTGCCATTCGCCCAACCGTCTGCGTGAGAACGGCATGACAATCCTGTTCCTGCTGATGCCGATGTATCTTTATGGTGAACAGACCGGTTTGCATGCGGCCATGCGGGTCCTGCCGCTGCTGTCGCTGTGCAATGTCATCTATGCACTGTTATGGCAGGAGAGCTCCGTCAAGGCGATCCGGGAAACCGAACGGATCCTCTGGCCGGCTGCC
>JAFWEA010000289.1 GCA_017543005.1 Solobacterium sp.
AGGAAAAAGGCCAGCAGCCGCAGCAGGGCCGCCGTATCGGCATGATCGCTGAAGCGGTACCAGTAGACAAACAGATTCAGGGAACTGAAGACAATCGAGGTGGACTGGCAGAATGTGATCAGATACAGCAGCGGCTCATTTGGGTTCATCAGCCGCACAATCACCTGCAGGATCCCCATGCAAACAACTCCGGTCAGGGCATAGCTGACCATGCAGGAACAAAGATAATCCCCCTGCCGGTCCGCATGTTCGGTCATTTCACGGGTGATCATGCCGTTATAGCCCAGCGAAGCCACCGCCGTCAAAAGCGTAATCCAAGAAGCCGCATAGTCAACAAGGCCCTTGGCTTCCAGTGACAGCATATGGGCCACATACAGATTCAGCAGGAACTGCAGCAGCGCATAGGTCACATTGCCGAAAAAAATCCAGGATACATTCCTTTTCAGACGTCTGCTGAAATTCTGCGGGCCTGCACTCATCCGTTTACCTTCCTTTTCAACTAAGTATTATCCCCAAACAGAACGGTCTTGACAAGTAAAGGCATGATTACGGGGATTCCCGCGGTCATTTTCTGCGGTTTTTCCGGCGGATTCGTGAGACAATACCATTATGAGAGTCTGCTATATCAATTCCGTCTGCGGCTTCGGCTCCACCGGGCGGATCGTGGTCAAACTGGCATCGTCCGTGGATGAAGCCCTGGTCTGTTACGGCCGGAAGGACTTTACCCGCACAGATGCCCCTTTTGAAACGTATAAAATGACCGGGTTTGCCGGCAATGCGGCGGCGGCCCTGGGCACCATCCTGTTCAACCGCAACGGCTTTGACAACCGTACCGAGACGGAAAAACTGATCAGCAAGATCGAAGCATTCAAGCCGGATCTCATCCACCTGCATAATCTGCACGGTTATTACCTGAATATCGAAGTGCTGTTCGACTATCTGAAAAAAAGCGGCATCCCGGTGGTCTGGACGCTGCATGACTGCTGGAGCATGACCGGCTACTGCCCGCATTTTGAAAATGTCGGCTGCACACAGTATCAGACCGAATGCAGGAACTGTCCGTATCCGTGGGGCTATCCTTTTTCCCTGTTCAAGCAGCATATCCCGGAAAACTACCGGCGCAAAAAGCAGGCTTTTACCGGTGCACCGCAGCTGACGGTTGTCACCCCTTCCGCCTGGCTGGGCAATATCGTGCGCTCTTCCTACCTGCGGGATTATCCGCTGCAGGTGATCCATAACGGCATTGACCTGCACGATTTCCACGATGAGGGTGAAGATGTCCGCAAAGACTTCTCGCTGCTTTTCGTCGCCGGCACATGGACAAAGGAAAAAGGCGCGGAAGACATCATGAAGCTGATCCCGCTGCTGCCCCCGGAGATCCATACGACGATCATCGGCAGCGGCTCCGAACAGTTTGCCGGGCTGCCCAACTGCACGGTATACAAGCATACTTCCGACAAGGCGGAACTGATCCGGCTGTATTCTTCGGCTTCCCTGTTTATCAATCCGACCCATGAGGATACCTTCCCGACCGTCAATATCGAAGCCCTGGCCTGCGGCACCCCGGTCATCACCTACAACACCGGCGGCAGTCCGGAAATCCCGGATGAAAAGACCGGCATGGTCATAGAAAAAGGCAATGTACAGGCCCTTGCGGATTGTATCCGGGCCCAGTACAATGCCTCATCATTCTCACGGGATGACTGCCGGAAACGGGCCGGCCTGTTCAGTGATCAGGCGATGGTTTCCGCTTATCTTTCCCTCTATCAGTCAATCCAGACCGCATCATAAACATGATGCGATTTTCTTTTTTCTTCCGGCGGCAGCTGCATATAGTCCCCGTTGTAGAAACCGGTCAGGATCTCATGATAGCAGGCCGGGATCTTGAATTCATATTGTTCAAACGGTACCGTGATGTACTCGTCGAACCACTCCCGCTTCAGAATCTCCTTCAGACCGTTATGGGCAGCACACACAAAGCCGACATATGCGGTCATTTTTTCATCCGCAAACCGCATGCAGGTCTCATCCAGTTCTTTGATCAGTTTGGGTCTGACCCCTTTGGGTGAAACTGCCTTGACCGCCGCTATGACGGCATTTTTATACCAGGCTCTCTCCTTGATGATCTTCCAGTTCTGCACATCGATCTTCCGGCGGATCGCCATCGTATCCTCGAACAGTTTTTTCGCGTCTTCCAGATTGTCGCCGACATTGTCCAGCGGGAACACATCCAGGTATACACCGATCTGCAGGTCGGAATCCGCCGCTTCCTTCAGAATTGTCTTATTGTTGTAGAACTTGCCGGAGGAAACATAGAGATCTGCTTCGTCATGATAAGTCATGAAATCATAGTCCGGGTTTGTTCTTTCCTGCGGGTAGATCCGGATGAATTCCTCATAGTCATATCTGGGCATGCCCACATCAATATCATCATCCCAGGGGATGAAGCCCTTATGCCGGACTGCCCCGAGCATCGTGCCGCCGGTCAGAAAGTACTTCAGACCATGCGCATCACAGAATTCCGTATAATTCACCAGCATGTCCAGCATCAGCTGTTTCTGTTCTTCCAGAGTGATCTTTCTCATTCTTCGTACGCTTTCTTCAATTCGGCCGCAAGGACTTCCTCGTCCAGATACGGATAGAGGTTTTCATAGGTCGGCATGCGGAAGGTGCCGTCCGGATTGGCAATGGAACGGATGCGCGGCTTGACCTCGATGCCGGTCTCCACATCCACTTCACAGATCACCGGCTCATCCGCCGCCAGCACTTCCCTGACCTTGTCTTCCAGGGCATGCGGATCCGAGCAGTGCACATACTTCAGCCCGTAGGCTTCCGCGATCCGCTGCAGTTTCGGGATCGGCACACCGTCTTCGATGTTCGCCCCAAACGGCGGGTTGATGTTGTATCCGCCCTGGGACATCCGGATGAACTCATAGCCGTCATTGGCCAGCACAAACAGTTTTAACGGAATCCGGTAAGCGGCCAGGGTCGCAAATTCCTGGATATTCATCTGCAGACAGCCGTCCCCGGTAAAGCAGATGACATTGCTGCGGCGTCTGTTCGCTTCGGCATGGCCGATCGAAGTCGCCCAGAAGCCCATGGCGGAAAGACCGCCGGAGATGAAGACCCGCTGGCCCTTTTTGACCTGCCAGGTCTGGGCCACGATACTGCAGGAACTGCCGGTATCCGCAGCCGCAATATCATTCTCACCGGCCAGCCGGCTGACTGTGTCAACCAGGTCATACGAGTTGATGACATCGTCTTTCCTGTACTCATCCAGCATGATGGGATAACGCTTCTTCCAGTCGGCACAGCAGGCCACCCATTTCTCATGTTTTGCCTGATACTCTGCATCCTGCAGGTATGCGCAGGCCTGCGTCAGGAAATCATGGATATCCCCTTCAATGGCCTCATCGATCCTGACCCCATACTTGTTCAGTTCGGCCGGATCACATTCGATCAGGATCTTATGGGACTGCCGGGAGAAGACTTCGACGTTGTATCCCGTGGTGTTTGGTGCCAGGTGGCTGCCCAGCACCAGCATGACATCGCAGGTTTCAATCGCAAAGTGCGACGGCCGGCTGCCGTGGGTGCCGCAGCGGCCGACAAAATACGGATTGTCAGACTCGATCGTATCGATGCCCATGCGGGAATTCACCACCGGCAGATCGAGTTTCTCAATGAACTCATGGAACAGCTCCACACTGTCGGACAGACGGATGCCCTGGCCGGCCAGCACCAGCGGGCGCTTCGCCTGCTTCAGCTGTTCCAGGACATGTTTTACGTTATCAGCCGGCAGTTTCTTTTCTTCCTGCGGGAAAACCGGCGGATAGGCACATGGGCAGTCTGCCCCCTGGATATTGATCGGGATCTCAATGCAGACCGGACCGGGTCTGCCGGTACTTGCGGTCTGCCAGGCATTGGCGATGACCCCGGCTGTTTTAGCCGGATCGTCTAGCAGATAGTGCTTCTTGGTCACCGGTTCCATCAGCCGGCTGGTCTTGACATCCTGGGTGCCGTACTGGCGGATGTCATGTTCCAGCTCATAATGCACATGGGCCGAATTGGAGTTGCCGGTAATCAGGATGACCGGTGAGGAATCGACATAGGCCTGGGCCATGCCGGTAATCGTGTTGGTCAGGGCCGGGCCGTTGGTCACAAAAGCCAGCCCAGGCTTGCCCGAAACCCGGGCATAACCGTCTGCCGCCATGACTACAGCCTGTTCATGATTGCAGAAAGTATATTTCAGTTTTTCCGAATGACTCAGGGCCTTGCAGATCCAGAGCGCCGCCCCGCCGACAATGACATAGGCATGCTCAATCCCCTGATCTTCCAGATATTTAACGATATATTCCGATACGTTCATAGTTTTTCTCTCTCTATTTCAGCCAGACCATTGGTTCCGCCGTCAGGAGTGCCTTGAACAGCAGCAGGTCTTCCCTGGATGTAATCTTGAAGTTGAAGTCAGAACCCCGGTTGAACCAGACTTTGTGGCCGCATTCAATCAGCAGGGTGCAGGTCGCCACCGACCCGGTGATCCCCTTGGCCTTTGCCTCATCATGCAGATCCATCATATCCTGCAGGTACATGGCATGGGGTGTCTGGGTCCGGTACAGGGTTTCCCGGTCAATGCTTTCAACAGACTGGACTTTATCCGGTGTCACCAGCATGGCTTCCTTGCAGTCAATGGCGGTAATGGCATTTCCGTGCGCCTTGCACACATTGATGCAATCGGTGATGATCTGCGGTTCCAGGTACGGTCTTGCCCCGTCATGGACCAGCACGATATCATCCGGAGCACATTCCTGATGAATCACTTCCAGGACATTTTCAATGGACTTCTGGCCGGTATCCCCGCCGCGGACAATGCCCTTGAGCTTGGTGATGCCGAACTGTCTGGCATAAAGCTTCATAAAGCCTTCCCAGCCTTCCAGACAGGCAATATAGATCGCATCAATATCGGGATGACTCTGGAAACATTCCATGGTATAGATGATGATCGGCTTGTCATAAACATTCAGAAACTGTTTCGGCACATCCTGACCGGTTCTTGTACCGGTGCCGGCAGCTGTAATCAATGCGATATTGCTCATACCAGTATCCCTCTCA
>JAFWEA010000290.1 GCA_017543005.1 Solobacterium sp.
ACATCTCCTCCGTATACCGGGTCCGGCTGCGGAGTTCCCCTTTGATCAGCCGGCGGAACGGATTTACATAATCCGGGAACAGCTCGGGATGCCCTTCCATCCGGGCGGCAATGCTGCGGAGCGTTGCCTTATACCGGTGTGAGGTCCTGACACTCATGGAGCCGTTACTGACCCGCTGGTCCAGATAGTCAAAATATTCCTTCGCATCTGCCGGTGTCATGGTGGCGATATGAAACTTCCCATCTTCATAAGCATGGAGAAGATTCAGCACTTTACGATAATCGTTTACGGTTGAGGGCCGCTTTTTCATGTCGGCCAGAAGCGTGTTCCACTGGTTCTCATCCAGACCGGACGGCAGATGATTTTTCATAGGGCCTCCATTCTAAGACGTTGATTCGATCTATTTAACAGTTATAACTTATCATAAAAACGAATGTCAATAAATATAATTCCGTTTTCATTTCACGACATTTATCACATATTTTTCCATAATGTTGCCGTATTTCTGCGGCACAGGATTGTTATTATAATCATGCAGATGCAGATATGATCTGCCCTGAACACTGCTCCCCCTTTAGCAGATGATTCAGATTCTATCCCCTATATAATGAAATGAAAAGGCCGGAAGGCCTTTTCACATTTTACCGGTCAGTTGACCAGGTCAGCGATGAATTTTGCGGCGAAGCGGATCATGGCAACCCGGCCCTGGTCAAGACCATGGGTGGCCGGCAGGATCTTCACCCGGTGCAGGGCTGTGGATCCTTCTTTTTTCAGTGTATCGAAAAGCGGTTTGACCACGGTATCATAATCAATCAGGGCATCGGCAGAACCGCAGATGCAGCAGATGTTCATATCCCTGAGCTCCAGGGCCGCGTGGTCGAAGCGGTAGTCCGGGGCGTGTTCGGTGAGGTCTTTCTGCATGGCTTCGGCGCCGTCGGTATGCATGATCAGGCCTTCCTTCATCAATGCCAGGGTGGCTTTCGGATCCTTCAGGGCCAACATGGCATTGTACGGGGCCAGCAGGATGATGCCCTTGAGCCATTTGAGCTTACGGGCTGCGTTGACACTGGTGTTGCCGCCCATGGAGTGACCGGCCAGGAAGATCTTGTCCGGATCGACATTGTACTTTGTGCAGAAGGCCTTGCTGTGGACGTGTCTGGCAATGGTGACGGCATCCTCGACACAGTTGGAGACGAGGTATTTGCCCTGGCTGCCCCAGGCGCCGCGGTGGTGGACATTGACGCAGACGCAGCCGGCCCGGCGCAGGCTGAACAGCAGGTCGTCATTCCGGCCGGTGCCCGGGAAGCCATGGAAGAAGATGACACAGGGGCGCGGTTCGGTGTAGCTTCCGTCCGGCCACATGATGACGCCATAGACATGATCCCCGTTCACCTTGACATCAAGGGCCGAATACGCGGCATAGTCCTCGCCGTCTCTGTGCGGGGTGTCCCGGAACAGATATTCGGGACGGAAACACTTGTTGTTCATTCTGATTCCTCCGTTGTTATGCCTCTATTATAGCGGCTGCCCGGCTTTCCACGGGAAGAAAAGCGGACAGGCCCTGCGTCATGGTAGAATAACATTGACCTGCTGTTGACTGACAGCACGAAAGGACAACATGAAACTGACTGAACTGAATCAACTGAATCCGTATTTTGACGGTCTGCTGGCTGATGGCCTGGTGCCGGCGCTTTCCGTGTGCGTGGTCTGGCATGATGATACATGGGTGTATCACGGCGGCGTGAAGGATCTTGATACAAAGGAACCCAACGGCCGGGATACACTGTTTGACCTGGCTTCATTGACCAAGGTGATTGCGACCACCACCAGCATCCTGCAGCTGCGGGATGAAGGCTTTCTGAACCTGCAGGATCCGCTGAAAAAGTATCTGCCGGACTGCACGGTTGAGGCGACCGTTGAACAGTGTCTGCTGCATGCGACCGGCTGCCAGGCAGGGAAGATCGATTACCGCTATATGAACGGTCAGCAGCTCAGGGAAGCTGTGCTGCACCATCCGCAGGCGGAGGAACTCATCGGCCTGCCGGTTTACTCGGATGTCAATTTCATCCTGCTGGGCTGGGTGATCGAACAGGCTTCCCCGTATCACAGTCTGCGTAAACATGTGGAGGAGCGCATCCTGAAACCGCTGCACATGCAGGACAGCGGCTTCTGCCCGGAAGATACAAAGCGCTGCTGTGCCTATGAGAAAACGGCTGAGGACGGCACGATCCGCGGCCGGGTTCATGACGGCAAGTCCTTCCGGCTGGGCGGGGTCTGCGGCCATGCCGGGCTGTTTGCCACGGTGGATGACATCGCCCTGTTCCTGCATGCCTTCCTGCGGGAAGAGCCGCAGCTGCTGGCGAAGGATACCTTCCGGGAACTCTATGAGCCGCATATATCAACCCCGCAGCGGATCCGCACCTATGGCTGGATCCTGAAGGATGTTGACCGGCCGGTGCCGAAGCGGGCTTCCGGCAGGACTCTCTTCCATACGGGCTTTACCGGCAATTACCTCTATATAGACAAAGAACGGGATACCGGCATCGGCATCCTGTCGAACCGCATTCATCCGGACCGCCGCGACCGGCGGATCATCGAACAGCTGCAGGATATCTACGATCATATCGATGCGTGCCTGGAATAACCGGGACAGGAAGGAGAAAACATGAAGATCTTTGCAGAAAAAGGCTACACCAACACCCCCGAAGTCGTTGCCATCGTCAAGGAGTATGTCAAGGAACATCCCTACATCCACAACATTGTCATGGCTTCCAAGACCGGCTACAGCATTGATATGTTCCTGGAGGCCTTCGCCGCCGAGAACATCGATGTGAACTTCACGATTGTCACGCACTGCTATGGCGACCTGGGCCCGGGCCAGTGTGAAATGACCCCGGAAAAGCGGCAGGAACTGCAGGCCAAGGGTGTCCGGGTCATCACCGCAACCCATGCGCTGTCCGGTGCGGAACGGGGTATCGTCAACCACTTCGGCGGCGGCTGGACTCCGGCCATCCTGATGGCGGACACCCTGAAGATGCTGGGCCAGGGCATGAAGGTCGGCGTCGAGATTTCCCTGATGGCCATGGACAACGGCGCGGTTCCGTATGGGGAAGAAATCATTGCGATCGGCGGCTGCGGCCATGGGGCTGACTATGCCATCACCCTGATCCCGGGCCACTCCAACAATCTCTTCGAGACCAAGGTCATTGATATCCTCTGCAAGCCGCGAATCTCCTGAGAAAGCCCTTTCATTTAAATAAAAGTGCGCTATATTAAAGATGTAAGGAGATACAGGTATGGATAACAGAATGATTGTATATATTGACCCTGAAGAAAATAATCTTGCCGGCAAGGACGATGCGCTGCGGGCGCTGGACGAAATATTCACGGACAACGGTTACGAGTCCCTGGTTTTCGACGGAAAGACATATTATATTTCCCGCCGGGATGTGGATGTTCAGAACGTTGACTACATTGTCGAACTGATCGAACAGCGGGTCGAAGGACTGCACCTGGAACACAGCAAAGTGTGGGAACTGGTCCCGGCTGAGCCGGCTGAATAAACAGAATTTCAGGTTCACAAAAGAGCCGCGGTAATGCCGCGGCTTTTTAAGATCATTATTCACTGCTATAAATCATAAAAGACAGGAATGTATACTGTATAATTAATACAGAATAGATTTTCTTTAAAAAGGTAATATCAAATAGTATATAGATTTTCAAAAAGAGGGAACGAAAGATGAATGATTCCAGTTCGATTTCAGATAATGTTATCCATGGTTTAATTGATAATTATAAATCTTTTAAAGATAATACCAACAAAGCAGATTATGTATATTCCATTTTTAACGAGTTTTATTCTACGCATGATCAAAATTGTCCATATGAGAAGAGCAGTTTTTATGTCATAGAAATAGGGCCTATCAACGGGAAGGTTATTTCATACGTTATATTTCTTCCATACTCTATTTTATCTGTACAGAAATTGTTTCTATTTTCAAATTTAAGCGGTGATTTCGTTGAACTATATTCAGTAGACAGAAGAGATAAATATATATTATCTATTCTTAATAAGTCGAATGGTTATATGTTTAAGTCTGTTGCCACAGATATTGAAGACGAAGAGTCGTTGTTCCAATTGGCATTTGATTCTTTTTCTGAAATACATGAAGACGATTTAGATGAATATGATGACATTCATGATCCCAATGCATATTATCAGAAAGTTTTAAAGGGAAATGTAGAATTGCTGAATGCTGGTAACCACCTTGACTATGAACCGTTCATCAATTTATTGGATGAAACAGAGATAGACGAATTATCCACGCTTGATGATATTAATTCTATGGTTAAACTTCCCATTACAGAATTAAGCATAATGAGATTTTTAAGGCTTCATCTTCCAAAAGATAAAATGGAAATGCTTTTAGTACTATTGATAGGTTTAAACGAAAAGATTGATAGGCGGGTTTTAAAAGAAGAGTATGCCGTTTTGAAAGAAATAAATGCAAAACTTGATAGATATGATTTATACATATTATCTTCTAATCTGGAGCACTATCTTGCATTATCTGGTGATATTGACTGTCAAGCTAAGATTATCAATGAATACAACAATTACTTGTTTGGGCCTGACAAGAATAGAAGTTTAGATAAGCCACGGGATTATTATTTTGATGAAATTCAGTATTATATATCACTCTTTTGCGAAAATGATAATGTTATTCTTTCAGAACAGACACTTCAAGTGTGCATATTACCCGAGGTTCGATACACTGACATAGCAAATAAACTTATACAAATGGCCTACGAAGCAAATGAATATAAATATATTGGATATGTTATTGAATACTATGAGGGGAACAGTGATGTACAGCAAAGAATTTGTGATGAATGGATTGGCAAAGGGTATCCAGAGTTTTATTTGCAGAAGATTAATGGCCTATTAATTGAAGGAAACCATAACGAAGTTCAAAGAATATTGGAAAGCACACATTTCAGAAATATATCTGAATCCTTACTGTTAAAAATCTATGTCGATACTAAGTATTTTGGGGGCAATCAAGGAGAATTAAGTATTTTGCAATACTTAGCAAATGAAAGATCAATTCGCTGGGCAGTTACGGCGCTAAACACAAGATTTAGGTTGACTTTGTTCGGAAAGTGGGTCAGAAAATAAAATGAAACCAACATCAAATGAGCCGATTATAAAAATAATCAAGGATCATCAAAATTTGTTCATAACCGTATTGTTAACCTTCCGAGCATTATCTTATCTAGACGAAGCAATAAAAGAAACAGATGTCATTAATCCGGACACTTCTTTCTGGGCACAAGCAATTGAAATGTTTGGGACTTATATCGTAAAACTAGTTTTCCATGATGAGTGTTTTAATAATCACTACGAGGATTATATTAAACTGATGACTAAGATAAGCCCGTTGTCAATCGCTGATAAGTTGACATTTGAGCATATGGAGCAGCTGTGTGATCTATCGATTCAAGATGCTGAATCGATGAAAAACTTCATTATCCAATTGAGTAAAGTGTTTGGAAAAGATAAAATCATCATGGCTTTATTTTTGCCGATCTTTAATCAAGTGTTAACAGAGTATCAGAAAATGAGAATTGAGTATTATTGCGATGAATTTGAGGATCCGTTACCCTCTCTGTTGCATTCGACTTCCAATATTTGGAAGAACTTAAATATGTCTGACTATCAAATTATAGAAAATATTCTGCCAGAAAATAGCGAACATATATCTTCAGTCAATACAGATATCATCAAAAATGATAATAGTACAATTCAAGATGTTGCTGAGTCAGAACAAGTTGCTGTAACAAAGTATTGTAGGTTTTGCGGATCAAAAATTCCATTCGATTCAATTTACTGCGAAAAATGTGGGAAAAAATTGATTTAGAAGGTGTTCTATGATAGAAACAAGTGCTTATGATCGCTGTAAAAATATAGTTTTAAAAGAAATAAACAGTGAAAAGAATGTAAAGCCGTCTGTTATTTCTGCATATCTTGAATCGTGTGATGCTAAAACACAATTTAAGTACGCAATGTTAGTGCGCAATGAAAGATTATCGCATAATCCAGAATATCAAGTAGAATTGGCAAAGCTTTCAATAGAAATTGAAATAATACATTCGTCAAAACGTTTTTCTGATATTCGGAAAGCAAATCCTGATGCTCGATTCTATTTTTCCCTTAATAATACAAATAAGTATTGCGGGTATTACTGGCTACAGAAAGCAATAGAAGTTGATAGTTTATCAGGATATAAATATCTTATTGAACTATCCAAGGATAATTCTCTTAGAGAAACAATCACAGAAGAAGTTGTTGAAGCGGCTTTTACAGCCTGTCAATTATTAGATAAAAAGACAAAGTAAAGTGGCTATTTGAATATGGTTTCTTGAGAGAAACTGCTCTTTGATAAAGTTGTGATAAATGGTCTTAAGATTAAAGCATCGGTGAGCCGCGGTAATGCCGCGGTTTTTTATGTTATTCTGAATGCAGCAAATATCAGATCACAGGAGGTAACGCATGTACTACAAACATCATCCGGTATTTCCGAAGGGTTTTCTGTGGGGTGCTTCCACGGCTGCCTGGCAGACCGAAGGCGCCATTGAGGAAGACGGCAAGACCCTGACAATCATTGACCTGAACAGCCGCACCAAGGTACCGTACGCGGATGATTCGATCGCTTCGGATCATTATCATCATTTCCGCGAGGACGTGGCCCTGATGAAGGAATGCGGTTTTACATCATACCGGTTCTCGCTGGCCTGGGCCCGGATTTTCCCGCACGCCGACCGCAGGATCAACGAGAAGGGTGTGGCGTTCTACAATGCCCTGATTGATGAACTGGTCGCTGCCGGCATTACCCCGATTGTCACGCTGTACCACTATGACATGCCCTGCTGGGTGGATGAGGAGTACGGCGGCTGGTGGGACCGGCGGATCATCGATGAATTTGATTTCTATGCCAGGACCTGTTTCCGCCTGTTCGGTGACCGGGTCAAGTACTGGCTGAGCATCAATGAGCAGAACATGCAGATCTGCTACGGCAACTGGCTGGGCCTCGACAAGAACTGCGAGGACTGGTTCAAGGACAAGTGGAAGATGAACCACGTCATGAACCTGTGCCATGCCAAGGCGGTCATTGCCTGCCATGAGATGGTGCCGGACGGCAAGATCGGGCCGGTACCCGGCTATGTGCCGATCTATCCGGAATCCTGCAGGCCGATGGATCAGATCGCGGCCATGAATGCCGAGGAATTCACCGAGAAGATCTGGAACGACCTGTATGTCTTCCGTGACTACAGCCCGTTTGTACGCAATTACTGGAAAGAACATGATATTGATCCGGATATCCGGCCGGGTGACATGGAACTGATTCAGCAGGCGAAGATCGATTTCATCGCCGTCAACTGCTATCGCTCCAATGTCGGCAAGGACGCAAGACCTGATGAATCCTTCCGGGCCCAGGAACTCAACAAGTCCGGGGAAAAAGGCAACTTCATCTATCCGGTCTTCCCGGGTGAGTATGCCCTGGCGGCCAACCCGTATGTCGAAACAACCGACTGGGACTGGGAGATTGACCCGGTGGCCCTGCGGTATTCCCTGCGTTATCTCTGGGATCACTACCGGCTGCCGACGATGATCACCGAAAACGGCTTTGCGGCGCATGAGGATATCGGTCCGGACGGCAAGATCCATGATCAGGGCAGAATCGATTTCCTGCGGGATCAGATCTACAATGTCGGCCTGGCCATCGCGGACGGCTGCGATGTGATCGGCTATAATCCGTGGAGTTTTGTGGACCTCTTGTCCACGGGCAACGGCATGGCCAAGCGCTACGGGCTGGTCTTCGTCAATACGACGGACGATGATGTCCGGGATCTGCGGCGGATTCCGAAGGATTCCTTCTACTGGTATTCGAAGCTGATCCGCTCCAACGGTCAGGACTGGGGCTGTGATATGTCCGCCTGGCTGGACAATACCGGCAATGAATGAATATGAAGATGTGATTTCCCCGGTGGCAGGAAAGGTGATTCCGCTCAGCGAGGTGAATGATCCGATGTTCGCCCGGGAAATGCTCGGAGCCGGCTTTGCGGTGATTCCGGAAGGGGATGTGATTGTTTCCCCGATGACCGGCATCCTGCGGCTGGTGTTTCCATCCCGGCATGTGTTCGGAATGGAGACGGAAAGCGGCATCAAGCTGCTCGTGCACATCGGCATGGATACAGTCAAGGCCGGCGGCGAGGGCTTTGTGCAGCTGGCGGAAACCGGCAGTTTTCTGGAGAAGGGTCAGCCGGTGATCCGGCTGGACAGGGAAAAACTGGCGGATTATGACCTGACGGTTGCCTGTACGTTCCCCGGCAGTTCCCTGCTGGAATTCAGACAGATGAATCAGGAAGGCCGGCTGATGCAGGTCCGCCTGAAACAGGAGTAATACAAACCCGGAGCGATCCGGGTTTTGTTCATGTATTTATGTGTTAAATCAGTCCCGGCAGTGATAGAATGCATTCATTAACAGCAGGGGAGGAAGAAGATGAACACAAGAAAGGGTGTACTGGCAGTAGTCGGGGCAAGCTGCCTGTATGGCGTTCTGCCCATATTTTCCAAGGCAATCCTCAACGAGGGGATGAACAGCAATGCCCTGGTGCTGAACCGGTTTCTGTTCACGATGATTTTCTCCTTCCTGATCCTGAAGCTGCTGCGCATCGACATGCACGTGACGAAACGGCAGCTGATCGAACTGATCCTGGCGGCCCTGATCGGCTACGGCCTGACCGCATCACTGCTGACCCTGGCCTATTCGCTGATTCCGGTGGGCCTGGCCACGATGTTCCATTTCACCAATCCGCTGTTTGTGACCCTGGCCATGATTGTGATCTTCAAGGAAAAGGCGACGCTGTTCAAGGGCCTGTCGATGATCTTTGCCATAGCGGGTCTCATCCTGATGGCGGACTTCTCCAGCCTGGCCCCGCTGGGCGTGCTGCTGGCGGTCCTGTCCGGCATCACCTATGCGGCCTATGTCATCGCGAACAAGAAGTGCACCTTCGCCACCCTGAACAATTTCGTGATTGTCTTCTATGTCGGCCTGGTCAACTCGATCTTCTTTGCGATCCGCAATGCTTTTACACACGACCTGGTCCTGCCGCCGACGCCGAAAGCCTGGCTGTGCATGGTCATTCTGGCCCTGTTCTGCACGATCGGGGCGCTGTTCCTGCTGACATACGGCATCCGGGCCCTGGGGGCTTCCACGGCTTCGGTGCTGAACATGCTGGAACCGGTGGTCAGCCTGATTGCCGGCATCATCGTCTATCATGAAGCGGTCAGCTTCAAGAGCCTGCTGGGCTGTGTGTTCATTGTCATCAGCGGCATCGTCGTGGTCATGGACAAAAAGACGGATCCTGCGTCACAGGCGTAGAAGAGTCTTCTTAAATGCAGCGGAATGAAGTAGAATAATACCTGCATGGATTTGGAGTAAACATATGGAAAAATATTTCAAAATGATATACGGGGTCATGCTGGCGATTGTCGTCATGGGCGTGATCATTGCCCGGGACCAGAAGAAAAAGATGGATGCCCTGAGGACCTTCAGGGACAGATCCGGAAAGCATTTCAAGATTATTGAATGTTCCAAGAACTGGCTGCTGCAGAGTCTCTGGATTCCCGGCCTGAGCCTCGTGCTGATGGCTTATGTCTGGCTGGTGCCGAGCAGTGTCGGCGGTCCGGAGGAAGTGCCGAATTACATTATCACGGCAGCTTTGATGGCAGTTGTCACCCTGGGCTATCTGGTCAGTGAGAAGACCTTCCAGAATCTTTATGTCAGCCGGGATTCGTTCTACCACAGCGGCCAGACCTACCGGTTCACCAGTGTCAAGAGTATCGAGTCGGACAAGAAGAACTACAAGCTGCACATGATGAACGGGGATACCCTGCATGTCAGCCGGGAGAAGGCCATGGCGATCCAGGACCAGATCGACCGCCGGCAGCGCAAGGTAAAATAACCGGTTCACAGCAAACGTAAAAAATATGGTTTCCGCATGCGGAAATCATTTTTTGTCAGAACGCAGATTTCTGCTCAGCCGTCTGACAGAAGACAGCAGAAGTATTGACCGGCTGGTGCGATTAATATCAAAAACGTGTGTTATGATTAGACTGCGTCATGGCGCAGGAGGAAATCATGCACTATACGGAAAACGAACTGAAGAGAATTGCAAAAGAGGTACGTATCAGTATCATCCGCGAAGTATACAATGCACAGTCCGGCCATCCGGGAGGGTCTCTCGGCTGTACGGACATACTGACTGAACTTTATTTCAATATCATGGACATTACGCCGGAGAATGCCGGTTCCATTGAGCGGGACCGGTTTGTGCTCAGCAAGGGGCACTGCTCGCCGGCCCTGTATGCCGTTCTGGCGGAGAAGGGCATCATTCCGAAAGAGGAACTGCTGACCTTCCGCAAGCTCAACAGCCGCCTGCAGGGACATCCGAACATGAATGACCTGCCGGGGGTGGACATGAGCACCGGTTCCCTGGGCCAGGGGATTGCGGCAGCCAACGGCATGGCGATTGCCGGCAAGCTGGCCGGCAATGATCACCGCATCTACACGCTGCTCGGCGACGGTGAATGCGAGGAAGGCGAAGTGTGGGAGGCCGCCATGGCTGCCCATCACTACAAGCTGGACAATCTCTGTGCGATCGTGGACCTCAACGGTCTGCAGATCGACGGGCCGACTGCCGAGGTCATCGATCCCAATCCGATCGGGGCTAAGTTTGCGGCCTTCGGCTGGCATGTGATCGAAACAGATGGCCACGATTTCAAGGCATTGCATGAAGCGTTCCTGGAAGCGCAGGAAACAAAGGGCGTGCCGACCTGCATCGTTGCGAAAACAACCAAGGGCAAGGGTGTTTCCTACATGGAGAACCAGGCCGGCTGGCATGGCAAGGCACCGAATGAAGAACAGATGAAACAGGCACTGAAAGAACTGGAGGGCAACTGATATGGCAAAAGCAACCCGGGAAGCATACGGTGAAGCACTGGCAGCGCTGGCGGCGGAAAACCGGAAAGTCGTGGTGCTGGATGCGGACCTGGCCGGCTCCACCAAGAGCGGTGATGTGAAAAAGACAGCGCCGGAACGGTTCTTTGACATGGGCATTGCGGAAGCCGACATGATCGGCACGGCGGCAGGTCTGGCGGCCAGCGGCTATATTCCCTTCGCTTCGTCGTTTGCGATCTTCGCAACCGGCCGGGCCTGGGAACAGATCCGCAACTCGGTGGCCTATCCGCACCTGAATGTGAAGATTGCCGGCTCCCATGCCGGAATCTCCGTCGGGGAAGACGGGGCAACCCACCAGGCCTGTGAGGACATCGCCCTGATGCGGGTCCTGCCGGGCATGGAAGTCTTTGTGCCATGCGATGCGGCAGAGACTGCAGCCGTGGTCAACTACGCGGCGGCCCATGAAGGGCCCTGCTATATCCGGCTTGGCCGTTCCAAGGCGGAAGATGTGTATACAGTGGATAACCTGCCGGATCTGAAGAAGATCCATGTGCTGCGGGAAGGCAAGAAGATCGCGGTATTTGCCTGCGGCCTGCTGGTGCAGGAAGCGCTGAAGGCAGCCGATCTGCTCAAGGCGGAAGGCATCGATATCACAGTTGTGGATGTGTGTGCCATCAAGCCGGCGGATGAAGACGGCATTGCGGCAGTTCTCGCATCCCATGAAACCATCGTGACCTGCGAAGAGCACAGTGTGATCGGGGGCCTCGGCTCGCTGGTGGCGGATGTCGCCTCGGCCCGCTGCCCGCGGAAGATCACCCGGATCGGCATCCAGGATCAGTTTGCCGAAAGCGGTACGGCAGCCCAGCTGATGGAAAAGTACGGGCTGACGGCGGCAGCGATTGTCAGGACGGTAAAGGCCCTGTAACAGACAGATTCGAAAGAAGGACAGAAATGAAAATCAAAGCGGTTTTTCTTGATTTTGATGATACCCTGGGCAACCGGGAATACTATGCCAATCAGCAGTACCGGGAACTGGTGCACAGCTGTGCCGGCATGGTGGACCTGGTGGAAGAGGAAGCGGTCGTGCAGGACTGCGTGCTGTGGGACCAGCACGGCACTCAGCCGAAGGAATACGTGCGGGCCATGCTGGAACAGAAGTACGGCATCCGGCTGCCGATGGAGAACCTGACAGCCTGGTGGCAGGAGCGGGAATGGCAGAAAGTGGTGCTGTTTCCGGGCGTTGAGGATACGCTGCACCAGCTGATCGCGTCCGGTTACCGGCTGGGCATCATCTCCAACGGCAGCGGGGCAGTGCAGCGGCGCAAGCTGGAACAGACCGGCATCATCGACTGTTTTGATGATGTGATTGTCAGCGGCGACTACGGCATGCGCAAGCCGGACCCCAAACTCTTCCTGCTGGCGGCCAACCGGATGAATGTACAGCCGGAGGAAAGCGTCATGGCCGGTGATATCTATTCCATGGAT
>JAFWEA010000291.1 GCA_017543005.1 Solobacterium sp.
GGGACACTGCCTTCACCCGGAACGCATACACTTTTACGGTACTGGGCAGCAGATATTCACTCAGTTCCCCGTTCTTGTTCTCGTACATCGTTTCGCCGGTGATGTCATAGGCGGCCGACACGCTGAGCTGGTATGTCTCGCCATCGGTGATGATGTCCTCGGCATGATAACTCAGCATATCCTTCGTCCCGGACGGATTCTTCAGATTCAGCACGAACTGCATGCCTTCCCCGAGATCCGAATTCAGCGTAATCTCTTCTGCCTTCCGGTTCAGAACCGGCACAAAGATATTCGCCTCAAATTCCGGCTCGGCACTGATCAGGCTGAACCAGACATTCTGCCGGCCAAGGAACAGTGATTTCTCTTCCAGCTTCTTCACATAGGACTGCACATCGCTGAGCACCACACCTTCATCCGTCCGGAAATGGTCCAGCCCGAGATTGACCGGCCCGTCTGCCCTGACCTGCAGTGTCACCACGGCGAACTTGAAATCCACGTCCGAAAGGTCATAGACGGTCGTCTGCTTCACATCAATGCTCAGGGCCGCATCCTTTTCCGTTTCTGCCGGCTTTTCACGATTGCCTTCGGCCATGGCGGATGGTTCCGGGGTGGCAGTCGCTGCAGCGGGCTGGGCCGGACGGCGGAAAAACACGTCAAAAACCGTCAGACAGCCGACCAGGATCACAGCCAGGGCCAGCAGCCAGATCAGGATATTGCGCGTTTTCTTCTTCGTCTCAGCCATATTTCTTCTGAACAGTAATTATATCATGAAAAAGCGGGGCACTCCCCCGCTTACCGGATCCCATCCGGATTTTTTACTGTAAAGTTCCAGGAATCCCGGCACATGTCATCGATATTGTACTGTGCCTTCCAACCCAGCAGTTCCGCTGCCTTTTCGGTGTCCGCATAGCAGGTGGCGATGTCACCGGGCCGGCGGTCCATGATCTGATACGGCAGCTCGCGGCCGCAGGCTTTCTCATATGCGTGCAGGACCTGCAGGACACTGTAGCCATTACCGGTGCCGAGGTTAACCTTTTCGACACCCTTGTGTTTCATTGCATAGTCCACGGCGCAGATATGACCCTTGGCCAGGTCAACGACGTGGATATAGTCCCGTACACCGGTGCCGTCGACAGTCGGATAATCATTGCCCCAGACCCGCAGGAATTCCAGCGTTCCGTTCGCTACTCTTGCGATATACGGCACGAGGTTGTTCGGGATGCCATTCGGCACTTCGCCGATCAGTCCGGACGGATGGGCGCCGATCGGGTTGAAATACCGCAGCAGCATGACGCTCCATTCCTCATCCGCGTGGCAGATGTCCTCCAGGATCATCTCATTCATCAGTTTTGTGGAACCATACGGATTTGTGGTGTGCACCTCGAAATCCTCGCGGATCGGCACACTCTTCGGGGCGCCGTAGACAGTCGCACTGGACGAGAAGACCAGCCGCTTGACACCATGGGCTGCCATGACCTGGTACAGGTTGATCGAACCGGCAATGTTGTTTTCGTAATACAGCAGCGGCCTGGCAACCGATTCGCCGACAGCCTTGTATCCGGCAAAATGGATAACCGCATCAATTTCGTTTTCCCTGAAGATGGTTTCCAGACCTTCCCGGTCCAGCAGATCGGTCTTATAGAACTTCGGTTTTGTGCCGGTAATGGTTTCAATCCGGTCCAGCACAGCTTCGCTGGAATTATACAGATTGTCCATTACCACAACTTCGTAGCCTGCCTGAATCAGTTCAACGCATGTATGGGAACCGATATAGCCGGTTCCGCCAGTTACCAGAATTCTTGTCATCTTTTCTCCTTCTCATCCGAACAGACGGATAATATCATTCCAGGTCGCATAGACCATTACTGAGATCAGCATCACCCAGCAGGCCCCCATCAGACCCATTTTTACCTTTTCATTCAGTTTCCGGCCGGCCACCGCTTCCCCCAGCAACAATACCACCTGGCCGCCGTCCAATACCGGCAGCGGCAGCAGGTTGAAGATGCCGACATTCAGCGACAGTTCACCGATCAGGAACAGATAGCTGGCAGCCCCCAGCGCGGCATATTCTTCCGTGGCATTGTAGATGCCGACCGGGCCGCTGAGCTGATCCAGACCGCTGCCCTTGAACAGGGCCAGGATCGTGCTGACCATCAGCCGCATGATCATGCCCATCTCGGCCAGGCCATAGCGCCAGCAGTTCAGGAAATTGATATCGGTCAGACTTGCCGAACTGCCGACAATACCGATCCGGTACGCATCCTGTTCCTCGTCATATTCCGCCTGCACCACCAGGGTTTCCGTTGCCCCGTTCCGGGAAACGGTGTAGGTCATCTCTTCTTCGGCATACTGGGACAGAAACATCTGCAGATCCAGATAGGAATCCGGCTTAATGGATGCGCCGCCGGCTGCCTTGACTTTGACAATCCGGTCGCCCGGTTCAAATCCGGCCTGCTCAGCCGGCGAGCCAGCCACAACCTCTTCCACCACCGGCGGCGGTGACTGCACAAACACCCCGTTGTGCAGGATCAGCATGGAGAAGATGATCCAGGCCAACAGGAAATTCATGGTCACACCGGCCAGCATGATGATGATCCGCTTCCATACCGCCTGATCCCCCAGACGCCGGCCCTCAGGCACTTCAATCTCCGGATAGGCTTCATCGCCATCCTGTTCCCCGGCCATGGCCACAAACCCGCCGACCGGGATAGCCCGGATGCTGTAGACCGTCTCTTTCCCCTTTTTCTGGAAGATGGCCGGGCCCATGCCAAAGGCATATTCAAAACAGTAGACCCCGAATTTCTTCGCCGCCAGCAGGTGCCCCGCTTCATGAATGCAGATGATCACCGACAGCAGCAGGACAAACAGAATCATTGTCATTGCCTGGACCCCCGGATCAGATAATCCGCATAGCCGCGGCCCCAGGCATCCGCATCAAGCAGATCCTGGACATCTTTGACTTCTTTCTTTCCGGCCCGGAACACTGCCCGCACCAGAATATCCTCAATATCAAGGAAGGAGATTTCCTTCTGTCTGAATGCCAGATTGGCCACCTCATTGGCCCCGTTAAGCACTGCCGGCAAGGTCCCGCCCTTCTTTGCGGTCTCATAGGCCAGACCCAGCAGCGGATATCTTCTCGTATCCGGTGCACTGAAGTGCAGGCTGCCGACCGCCGCGAGATCCAGCGGCTTTTCCTGTTCCAGTTCCAGTCTCTCCGGCCAGCTCAGGGCATACTGAATCGGCAGGCGCATATCGGGATTGCCCATCTGGGCCATGACTGAATGGTCCTGGTATTCCACCATGGAATGCACAATGCTTTCCGGATGCATCAGTACATCGATCTGGTCATACGGCAGGCCGAACAGCCAGTGCGCTTCCATGACTTCAAAACCCTTGTTCATCATGTCGGCACTGTCGATCGTGATCTTGGCCCCCATGTTCCAGTTCGGATGGGCCAGCGCCTGTTCCACCGTCACATCCCGCAGTTCTTCCCGGCTCAGATTGCGGAACGAACCGCCGGAAGCCGTAATGATCAGCCGCTTGACCTGACTGGTCCGGTTACCCTGCAGGCACTGGAAGATGGCCGAATGTTCGCTGTCAATCGGCAGCAGTTTCCGTCCGTGTTCCTTCAGCGCCTGATCAATCAGTTCACCGCCGACCACCAGTGTTTCCTTGTTGGCCAGGGCCACATCATGATCGCTGCGGATGGCATGCCAGGTCGGCAGGAAGCCGGCAAAGCCGACCAGCGCATTGACCAGGATGTCATAGTCATTCCGCTCGGCCAGCGTGCACATGCCCTCCTCGCCGGACAGAATTGTCATATGCGGGTATTCCTGCCGCAGCAGGATGGCGTCTTCTTCCCGTTCCACCGTTGCCTGGGAAACAGGAAATTCCGCCTGAATGCGGCGGAACATGTCGATATTTCTGCCTACGCCGAAAGCCGTAAGCATGAACTGATCCGGATGCATGCGGATCACATCAAGTGTCTGCGTGCCGATGGAGCCGCTGGCCCCGAGCAATATCAGTCTTTTCATCAGAACCCCCAGAATACTAGCATGGCATTGAAGACCATGAGACAGAACAGCAGGCTGTCTATGCGGTCAAGCGCACCGCCGTGTCCCGGCAGCAGCGAGCCGTAATCCTTGATGCCATAGCGTCTTTTTATCAGCGAAAATGCCAGGTCCCCAACCGCACCGACCGCCGGCAGGACCACACTTCCGGCCAGCAGCAGCGTCTGCGGCAGAGCCGGGCAAAGGAATTTTCCAAAGAGATAGGAAATCACCAGGCCGGCCAGATAACCGCCGATGAAGCCCTCCCAGGTCTTGTTCGGAGAAACCCGGGGAATCATCTTGTGCCTGCCCAGGAAAGAGCCGAAGAAATAGGCCCCGGTATCACAGACGAAGCAGGCAATACCCACATACAGCATGACCATGCCGCCCAGGCCGCAGCTGTACAGCCGGTTGATGCACTGAATGGCCAGGACCATGATCATGCTGATGAAATAGGTATAAACAGCTGCATCGATTGTAAACGGCTCATGGAACAGGCAGATGATGATCAGCACACACAGAAAAAGAGCTGCCGCACAGGCAAACTGTGTGTCCGGCATATGACTCATGAGTTCAACGGCAGCACCGAGGAACAGGGTCATGATCCAATGCGGTTTCTGATCCGGCAGTGAGGCTGTCTCATACGCTGTCAGCATGACCGCCGCCAGCACCAGGATCTGCAGGGCTATACCGCCGTAAAGAAACATCGGTATGACTGCCGCTGCCAGGATCAGCCCCACCAGGGATTTGATCAGCATCTTTTTATTCATTCTTTATGCCTCCGAAACGCCTGTCCCGGCCATAGTATTCATCCACGCAGCGCTGCAGGACTTCCGGTGTGAAATCCGGCCACGCTTCCGGAATAAACTCCAGTTCGGCATAGGCAATCTGCCACAGCAGGTAATTGGAAATCCGCTGTTCCCCGCCCGTACGGATCAGCAGATCCACCGGCGGGAAATCCTTTGTCATCAGATACTGTTCAAAACCGGCTTCATCGATGCCCTGCTCTGCCCGGCCGGCCGCCACATCAGCCGCGTAGCTGTTGACCGCCCGCAGGATTTCATCATGGGAGCCGTAGTTGATCGCAATGATCAGATTCAGCCCGTTATTGGCCTGGGAGCGCTCCGCCGCATCCAGCAGGACTTTGCGGGTCGCATCCGGCAATGCCGAAAGATCCCCGATCAGCCGGATCCGGTAACCCCGCTGCAGGAACTCTTCCATATATCTGCCGAACAGATAAGCCGGCAGTTTCATCAGGTAGCCGACTTCATCGGCAGATCGTTTCCAGTTTTCCGTCGAAAAAGCATAGAGGGTCAGATACTTGATGCCAAGCTGATCCGCCGCGATTGCCACCGTCCGGATATTGTCTGCCCCGGCCAGGTGACCCGCTGTCCGCGGCTTGCCCTGCGCTTTCGCCCAGCGGCCGTTGCCGTCCATAATAATGGCTACATGTCTGCATTCGTTCATATGCTTCTTCCTCTCGATAAGTAAGATTATAGCATAGAAACAGGAACGCCTGTTATGGCGCACACAAAAGGAAGCTTCCGCTTCCTTCCGGGATATTATTCCACCTTTGTGAAAATATCTTTCGGAGCACCGCAGACCGGGCAGACCCAGTCTTCGGGAAGAGCTTCAAATGCTGTGCCGGCAGCGATGCCGTTGTCCGGATCGCCGATGGCCGGATCGTAAACATATCCGCACGGGCATTCGTACTTATCCATCTGCAATTACCTCCTGTCTTTACTATAGCGTCCCGGTCCTGACCATGCAAGCAGTCAAAAAAGCAGGCATTGCCTGCTTTCGGTTCAGATCTTTTAAACCTTCATGACTTCGTCACTCTTCTTCTGAGCGACCTTGTCGATTTCCTTGATGAAGGAATCGGTCAGCTTCTGGATTTCGTTTTCCGCATCCTTCTGCACATCCTCGTCCATGGTGTCATCCTTCTTGATGACATTGTTGGCATCGCGGCGGATGTTTCTGATGGCAACCTTGGCCTCTTCGGCATACTTGCCGACTTTCTTGGCCATTTCCTTACGGGTTTCACCGGTCAGCTGCGGAACGGTCAGACGGATGACAGTACCGTCATTCTGCGGCGCAATACCCAGATCTGCCATGTTGCAGGCCTTTTCAATGTCCTTCAGGCTGGACGGATCATACGGCTTGATGACAAGTGTACGGCCTTCCTGAACAGAAATACTGGCAATCTGCTTCAGCGGTGTCGGTGATCCGTAGTAGTCGACATTGACCCGGTCGAGCATGTTCGCATTGGCCATGCCGGTCCGGATGGTGTTGAGATCTTCTTTCAGATGATCTACGGCTTTCTGCATTTTTTCCTTTGAAGATTCAGCAATTGGATAAGTCATATGTTATTCCCTTCTTTCCTATTCGATCACCGTGCCGATCTGCTCTCCGCTGACGGCTCTGATGAGGTTTCCTTCCACATTCATATTGAAGACAACGAGTTTCATGTGATTGTCCATGCACATGCTGGTAGCCGTGCTGTCCATGACCTGCAGGTTCTTGTTCAGAAGATCCAGATAGGTCAGCCGGTCATATCTGACGGCATTCGGATTCTTCTTCGGATCATCGTCATAGACACCATCCACCCCGTTCTTGGCCATCAGGATGACATCGGCCTTGATTTCCGAAGCCCGCAGGGCTGCGGTTGTATCCGTGGAAAAATACGGACTGCCGGTGCCGCCGCCGAAGATGACCACCCGGCCTTTTTCCAGGTGACGCAGGGCTCTGCGGCCGATGAACGGTTCTGCCACTTTCGGCATTTCAATGGATGTCTGAACTCTGGTGCTCACACCTGCATCTTCCAGTGAAGACTGGATGGCAAGAGCGTTGATGATGGTTGCGAGCATGCCCATGTAATCTCCCTGAACCCGGTCGATTCCCATTTCCACCAGCTGCTTGCCGCGGATAAAGTTGCCGCCGCCGACAACAATGGCAATCTCTACACCCATTTCGTGAATCTGCCGGATTTCCCGGGCCAGACTCTGCAGAACCTCGGCATCAAAATTCTTGCCGCTTCCGGATAATGCTTCTCCGCTCAGTTTCAACAAGACGCGTTTATACATGATTATCCTCCATTCTGTTTTCTTTATTCATTATAGCTTATCAGGTTTTATTTATGTATACGCTTTTGAGATCTTGGCCGCATTTGCTATGATGTTCAGGGAGGTAACTGTCATGAGTCAGTACGGAGTTGTGGATATCGGTTCCAATACGGTTGTTCTGCTGATCTACGGCCTGCACAACGGGCAGCCGGAGGTCATCCGTCATGAAAGCGAGCCGGTTCATCTGGTCAGTTACATCAAAGACGGTCATATGAGCGCCGAAGGCATCGCAAAGGCTGCGGAAGTCGTCCGGCGCTATCAGGAAATACTTTCCGGCTATGAAATCACCGCAGCCGGCGGTTTTATCACCGAACCGTGGCGCGGCATTGACAACAGCAAAGAGCTGCTGGATGCCCTCCGGGCCGGCGGACTGAATATCACTGCCCTGAGCGGCCGTGAGGAAGCGGAATATGATTATCTCGGCAGCCGCCTGGACTGCAGTGATGTCATGACGGGAAATGCCTTTGATATCGGCGGCGGTTCAACAGAACTGATTGCCTTCCGTAACGGTAACATCCTGGAAGCCGTCAGTATCCCGGTCGGCTGTGTCCGCCTGTCCGTAATGCCGGTGACAGATGAGATCCCGGATCAGCACATGCGGAATGCGTTTGAACGCTGGCCCGGGCTGCTGGCCTGCCCGCATGAAACCCTGATCGGCATCGGCGGCACCTGCCAGGCTGCCAGGAATCTCTGCTCGGCCCTGTACGGTACCGATCATACGGTGACTGTTGCGCAGCTGCGAGCGATCCTGGATGGGCTCAAGGCAAAGGATTACGACATGACGGCCGCCATGCACAGGCATATCTCAAAAGGCCGCTGGGAGGTCTTTGCGCCGGGGCTGAATATGCTGCTGGGCATCTGCCGGGCTTACAATGCGGATCAGGTCAGAATATCAATGGGCTGTGTCAGGGAAGGCTTCCTGATGCACCACCTCATCAATCAGTAAAAAAAAATGGAGATCACAGGATCTCCATTTTCATGCCGGTGGCTACTTCAACAACCGGCAGTTCATTCATCATTTCATGCTTGGCGGCCAGGCAGACACAGTGGCAGGGATAACAGGTGCCCTGCACATGCTCCTTCAGATACTTCACGGTCTGCGTCAGCCGGGTATCCTTCTGCATCAGATGGAAGCCGCCGATGACCCCGGTTACGGGTTTGGCAAACAGTTTTTCGGCATAGGCAATGATATTGCAGATACCGCTGTGCGAACATCCGGTAATGATGAACAGGCCATCCTTTCCTTCGTACACAAGGGCCGTATCATCAATCAGATCATCGGGATACCAGGCATTGCTGCGCCGGTAGCGGCCAATGCCGATATTGTTTTCAAACGGCACTGTCCGCGGGATCTCACCCAGCCAGGTCAGATGATCCGACAGCTTCACCGGCTCACGTGACAGCCGCAGCTTCATATGCTTCTCAGCCTCTTCTGCGGTAAACGGTGCACCGATCTCCAGACCGTCATGTTCCTTCGGCAGGAACACATCCGGATGGGCTGTCAGCAGCATATCATGCAGATCCTGCGTCTTCCAGAAGAACGTCAGGCCCCGGGTATGATCATTGTGTCCGTGAGAGAACACGATATCCGTCAAAGCCGAAAGATCGATATTCATCAGTTCGGCATTGTGCATGAAGATCTCGGAATATCCCGTATCCAGTAGGATCTTCCGGCCACCGTCTTCCATGTAGATGCAAAGACCGGGTTCGCCCCAGTAATACTGATCTATATAGGTATTGTTATCGACCAGAACCGTCAGTTTCATTGTGATACCTCTCCTGCCATCTTAACGAAAATCCGAACAAGAAGAAAGAGCTGCCGCAGCAGCTCTTTGCTTGAATGATTTGTTTCTGACTGATCAGAAGGCGCCTGTGTAGCCCATCATTGTCAGAACGATCATGATGACAGCCGCAACCAGCAGCATCACGAGAACTCTCGGGAAGGCCCACTTGAACCACTTCGGATAGTCGATGCCGCACATTGCCAGAGAACCGACAGTCCAGCCCAGAACCGGGGAAATGATGTTTGTGAAACCATCACCGAACTGGTATGCCTGAACGATCAGTTCCGGATGCATCTGCAGAACCTCGCCGATCGGCTTAATGATCGGGACAAGGATTGCCGCCTTGGAGGAGGCCGACGGGATGATCGGGTTGATCAGAGCGATAACGAGCATCATACCGACAGAGGAGATCCATCTCGGCAGATTCATCAGCGGACGTGTGATGACATAAACGATTGTGTGCAGGACGTTGCCCATGCCCAGAACGAGCGATACGGAACGTGCCATACCAATGACGAAGCCGACGAATGCCATGCCAGCCAGACCCTTGGTGAAGGAAGCACCCATCTGATCCCAGCTCATGCCGTTGACCAGACCGATGATGGTCGCGATGACCATGAAGGCGAAGCACTGCATTGTGAACAGGTCATATCCGAAGATTGCTGTTCCCTTCATGCCGTACCAGACAATGTACAGGTACTGACCGACGAAGAGAATCAGAGTAACGATCATTCTCCAGTCGATGACAACATCAGTTGTCATGACCTCACCGTCATCAACGAATTCTTCCGGCTTGAAGCTCTCGCCATACAGCGGGGACTTTGTCGGGTCAGCCTTGATCTTCTTGGCATACTGCAGAGTCATCAGCAGGCCGACGATCATCATGATGTTCATGATGATGAAACGGGTACCGAAACCTGCATATGCACGTGTTTCCATCAGGACCTGGACTGTGAACATCTTGTTCGGGCCTGTACCGAAACCGATCAGGGTAGCGAATGTGGTAACCATCATGGCTACGAAGCCGTCCATCTTCATCTTCTTGGCGAAGGCAACACCAACCGGAACGATAGCGATCAGAGCATCAGATCCACCGAAACCGCCGAGGTAAACCATCAGGCAGAACAGGATGGAGATCAGCAGAGTGTCGCCCTGGCCCTGCAGTTTGACGATAGCCCAGTCGAGCAGCTTGTCAAATGTCTTGGTATCCAGGAAGATCTGAATGGTAGCACCACCGACCATGACGATGAATGCGATTGTAGCAGAACCTGTGAGACCCGGGAAGATCTGCAGCAGAGCCTTGATCGGGTTGACCGGTGTCTGCTGGCCGAGGTAGCTGAACTGGTCACCCAGAATAGCGCCTGTTTCCGGATCTGTGCCGAATGCACCGGCAGGAATGACATATGTAGCTAAAGAGCAGATAAGCAGAAGAATGATCATCAGCCACAACATGTGCGGCATTTTGAACCCCTTCTTTTTCTTCGGTTCGGACATGAATTGGAACCTCCTTTCTTCAAGTATTCTCCCTTTCCAAATTTATCCCCAACAGCAGCCGCATGTTACTGCGGCAACTGCTGAACCGTACATAGTATCAGCAGGTAGAGTTTTGCTGACTATTAC
>JAFWEA010000292.1 GCA_017543005.1 Solobacterium sp.
GAACCGGGCATCAGGTCCAGCATGACAAACAGGACAAAGATGATCACCAGCAATGTGGCAAGACTGATCAGAAGACGTTTCGTGATGTATTTTGACATGGGCACGCTTCCTTTCCTACCCGGTAACACAAAGAGCGGTGCTGCCGCTCTGTTTCATCCCCCGTGTACCGGTCCGGGGCATACCCCGGGATAACTCCGATTGTATATTTATTACAACGAAAATGCAACTTTGTTTCTTGCAAATGAAAACTTTTTTGAAAATAATTTTACATTTTGTTTCAGATGTTATCGCTTACACCTGTTTCTGTCCCTGTCTGCCGGACAGCACAGCCCCTGACGCAAAAAAAGACCCGTTCCTTTCAGAACAGGTCCCCAGATACATCAATATGTTTGCTCAGAGGGCCTTGATGATCTCCGACAGTTTCGGCATCAGCTGCTGCTTGCGGGAGATGATCTTGGTATCATAGCCGGAGTGTTCATCGAACACCGTTTCCAGAATGTCGTTGAAGACATAGGAAAGCGGGCCTTCATACACAAACATCGAACCGTCGCCCATGACATCGGTAAACAGCATCACCAGCAGGTCATACTTGCCCTCTTCCTGTTCCTTGCGGAGGTTCTCGCGGAATTCCGGCATGATCTTCTGGATCTCTTCGATGCGGCTGTAGTTTGTCTGGCCGATCGCGAAGGTATACTCACCGATCTTATATGCCTTCAGGTCGCGGTTGAGGATTTCATGCGGGGTGGAATCCTTCAGGGCAACGGAGGCACCCAGCATCTCCCGGGCATAGTCATCGATATTCGGAATACCGGCCAGTTCCGCCAGCCAGGCCGCAGCGGCCCGGTCGCGGTCGGTCGTGGTTGCCGACTTGAAGTTCAATGTATCGGACAGGATAGCCGACAGCAGCAGGCCGCTGATGTCCGCATCCGGGGTCAGGCCCTTCTCCTGGTACATGTTGGCGATGATCGTGCAGGTGCAGCCGATCTGTTCGTTGCGGTAATAGATCGGATGATCCGTCTGGATGCCGCCGATGTGATGGTGGTCGATAATCGCCCGGATATCCGCGTCTTCAATGTGATTCAGAGTCTGGTTCATGGCGCTGTGGTCAACCAGGATGACCTTGCGGTGCTCATAGTTCAGCACATGGTAACGCGAGACAATCCCGATGATTGTCCCCTCTTTGTCAATGACAGGGAAACTGCGGATCCGGGACTTGTTGATCTTGACCGCGGCTTCATTGACGAATTCATCAGCCCCGAAGGTGATGATGTTTTCCGCCATGATCTCTTCGACCGGATAGGACTCCGTGATGAATTCCGCCGCAAACATCGTATCCTGGTCAGTTTCGATAATGGCACAGCCGGCTTCGGCCGCCAGTCTGCGGACCTGTTCACTGGTTTTGACGCCGCAGGTGATCACCAGGCACTTGACGCCCATGCGGATCAGCATCTCATGTTTCTCGCTGCCGCCGGAAAGAATCGAGATGCCGCCCTGCAGGTTGTATTTGCGGGCTTCGGTCTCTTCCAGCGTGATGACATGGACATAGCCGTTGGTGCTGAAGTGCTCCGGCACCACGACTGCCGTTCCCTTGACGGTCCGGGCAATCTGGTCCAGGGTGGCCGTGGCCATCAGTACACTGCGCTGGGCCGCCGTCTGCAGGCGGTATACGGACAGGTCCGAGGTAGTGACGGCACCGCACAGCTTCCCTTCGTCCATGACAAACAGGGAACGGTACTGCGACTGCTTCATGGCGCGCCAGGCTTCGTGCACGGTCGCATCCTTCGGGATCAGGACCGGCTCATCAAGCTCGATCTCACCCAGGGTCAGTCTGGCATCGGTCAAAAGGAACGGGTTTTCCCGGTGGAACCGCTTCAGGACAAATTTTGTCTCTTCATTCAGCGGCCCCTGCCGGCAGGCAATCGCCGGATTGCCCAGCTGTTCCTGCAGGGCTGCCATGGTC
>JAFWEA010000293.1 GCA_017543005.1 Solobacterium sp.
CGCAGTCAGGTGCTGATCTGTGCCGTGCAGAGAGACGGCCAGTGCATCATGCCGGATGGTAATTTCGTGCTGAAGGAAAACGATATTGCCTATGTGACGGCATCCCAGGCAAACCTGGCCAGTCTGCTGGACAATCTGCATATCCTGTCCCGCAAGGTGAAGCAGGTTATGATTGTCGGCGGTGGAAAGATCAGCTACTATCTGGCCAAGGAACTGGAGAACAGCGGCATCCGTGCGACGATTGTCGAAAAAAGCGAAAAGCGTTGCCAGGAACTGGCGACGGTTCTGCCGGAAGTCACGGTGGTGCAGGGGGATGCCAGCAGTCAGGAATTCCTGGACAGTGAGGGGATCGAAAACTTTGATGCCCTGGTTACCCTGACTGGCATGGATGAGCTCAATATCGTCATGTCCCTTTACGGCCATACCCGCAAGGTGCCGGCTGTCATAACCAAGCTGAGCCATGCGGAAAACAACCGCATTCTTGATGCCCTGCCGATCGGCAGCGTCATTTCCCCGAAGGAACTGATCTGTTCGTCACTGGTCCGGTATGTGCGGGCCATGCAGAACAAGGAAGGTGCGGCCGTCACGGTGCACATGATTGCCAACGGCCAGGGCGAAGCGATGGAATTCATCGTTGACGAGGAAACAAAGCATATCGGCGAACCGCTGAGAGATCTGAAGATCAAATCGAATGTGCTGGTGGTCAGCATTTCCCGCGGCTGGAGCAGTGAACTGCCGGACGGCGGCTCGAAATTCCAGCTGGGTGATACGGTGGTGATCGTCACCAACGACGATTCGAAGATTCTTCAGCTGAATGATATTTTTGAGGATTGATGACCGGCCATGAACTATAAAATGATCGGAAAAATTCTCAGCAAGCTGCTTCTGATTGAAGTGGCTTTCATGGTGCCGGCACTGGCCCTGTGCCTTTATGACGGATCCGCCGCCGCGACCAGAGGCTATCTGGGCGGCATGGCGGCGACCCTGGCAGCGGCCGGTATCCTGCATCTGGCATGCCGGAATGCGCGGCCCGGTTTCTATGCCCGGGAAGGCCTGGTGCTGACCGGCCTGGCCTGGATTATCATGTCCATGCTCGGCTGTCTGCCGTTTTATCTTTCCGGCGAGATTCC
Organism: Solobacterium sp.; assembly: GCA_017543005.1. Taxonomy (GTDB): domain Bacteria; phylum Bacillota_I; class Bacilli_A; order Erysipelotrichales; family Erysipelotrichaceae; genus Bulleidia. The sequence continues at coordinate 1,131 of JAFWEA010000293.1, forward strand.
TTCCTATATTGACGCTCTGTTTGAAATGGTATCGGGTTTTACCACCACCGGCTCCAGTATTCTCAGTGAAGTGGAAAGCCTGTCCCGCGGCATCCTGTACTGGCGCAGTTTCAGCCACTGGGTCGGCGGCATGGGTGTGCTGGTCTTCCTGATGGCCATTGTTCCGCTGTCCGGCAAGAACGAAGGCTTTACCCTGCATATCCTGCGGGCCGAAAGCCCGGGGCCTTCGGTCGGCAAGATGGTGCCGCGCATGAAACAGACAGCCCAGATTCTTTACGGGATTTATGTTGTGCTGACCGTACTGGATGTCATCTTCCTGATGATCGGCGGCATGCCGTGGTTTGAAGCGCTCTGCCACGCGTTCGGCACAGCCGGAACCGGCGGCTTCGGCGTCAAAAATGATTCCTACGGCAGCTACAGTCCGTATCTGGTCAATGTGACGACGGTGTTCATGCTGCTGTTCGGCGTCAACTTCAGCTGCTATTATCTGCTGCTTCTGAAACGGTTCCGGGATGTCTTCGCGGATGAGGAACTGCGTACCTATATCGGTATTGTCCTGGGCTCGACCGTTCTGATTACTCTGGGAATCCGCGGTCTGTATCCAACCCTGAGTGAAGCCATCCGGCATGCGGCCTTCCAGGTCGGCTCCATCATCAGTACAACCGGCTATGCGACAGCCGACACGAATGTCTGGCCGCCGTTTGTCAAGGCACTGATGATGTTCCTGATGATCTGCGGGGCCAGCGCCGGCAGTACCGGCGGCGGCATGAAAGTGGCCCGCATTATCCTGGCCATGAAAGCCCTGCGCCGGAATGTCCATGAAAACCTGCATCCGACGGAAATCAGCAAGGTCCGCTTCAACAAGGCACCGATGGATGAACGGGTCATCAAGAACCTGAACGGTTATCTGATTGCCTATTTCGCC
>JAFWEA010000294.1 GCA_017543005.1 Solobacterium sp.
CATTTTCCTTCCTAAATGTTAGAATGAATTCAGGACTTTACAGATTCAAATAATCTAAAAAAGAAAGGAAATCATCATGTTAGAAAAAGAAATCTTCAAGCTTGGCTTTGGTCTGATGCGGCTGCCGCGGCTGGCTGACGGCGAGACCATTGATGTGGAACAGACGGCCAGAATGGCAGATGCCTTCCTGGCGGCCGGAGGTACCTACTTCGATACAGCTTATGCCTATCCGGGCAGTGAAGAGGCGATCCGCAAGGCACTGGTTGAACGGGTGCCGCGTGATAAATATACGCTGGCTTCCAAACTGATGGCATTCGGTCCGGATATGACCGAAGAAAAGGCCAAGCAGGAAATTCATACCACCCTGGAAAGAACAGGAGCCGGTTATATCGACTACTATCTGCTCCATGCCCTGCAGCGGGCCAATATTGACAATTATGACAACTGGGGTCTGTGGGATTATGTGAAGGATCTCAAGGAACAGGGTCTGATCAAGCACTGGGGATTCTCGTTCCACGCTGATCCGGAACTGCTGGAAGAACTTCTGGCCAAGCATCCGGATGCTGAATTTGTCCAGCTGCAGATCAACTACGCCGACTGGGAGAACCCGGGTGTAGCTTCCAGAAAGAATCTGGAAATCTGTCGGGCCCATGGCAAACCGGTGGTTGTCATGGAACCGGTCAAGGGCGGTATCCTGGCTGATCCGATTCCGGAAGTCAAGGCAGTCTTTGACAAGGAAGGCAGTGACATTTCCTACTCCGGCTGGGCCCTGCGGTTCGTGACCGGTCTGGAAGGCATCCGTGTTGTTCTTTCCGGCATGAGCAGCTTCGAGCAGATGGAAGACAACCTCAAGTCTCTCGATGGCTTCACAAAGATGACCGATCATGAAATGGATGTCATCAAGGAAGCGCAGAAGGCACTGGACGGCGATCAGTCCATTCCGTGCACAGCCTGCCACTACTGCACAAAGGGATGCCCGATGAACATCCCGATTCCGGAAATCTTCACTGTCGAAAACCGCAAGAAGGGCAGCCCGGAATTCCGTACAAAGCGGGAATACACAATTGTTACAACCGGCAAGGGCAAGGCCAGTGACTGTATCCAGTGCGGTCAGTGCGAAGCCGCATGCCCGCAGCACCTGCCGATCATTTCCCTGCTGGAACAGTGCCGTTCCATGGAATAACCACCAGAACAAGATAATCCAATCTGAGACAGCCATCGGCTGTCTCTTTTTTCTTTGCAAGAGTTGTGGAAAAAAGTTGGGCATATCACTGTTCCCCGGGGCACGGTACGATGCGCTTGTGAAAGAAAACAGGACGACAATCTATACCGTCAGCGACATCTGTTCTTTGACCGGGGTCACCAGGAAGACGCTGTTCTACTATGACCGGATCGGCCTCTTGAAACCCACAGCCCGCACCGGTCCGCAGAACAGCAAGCTCTATGATTCAGCCGGACTGCTGCGGCTGCAGAAAATCCTGAGATACCGGCAGGCCGGTCTGCAGATCAGTGAAGTCCGCAGACTGCTGGCCGGTGATTCGGACCAGGCAATGATCCTGCACGATGCCCTGGATCGTCTGCAGCAGGAGAAGAATCAGAAAGAAGAACAGATCAGA
>JAFWEA010000003.1 GCA_017543005.1 Solobacterium sp.
CCGCTGATATATTCTTCTCGTTCCCCTGCTTCCAGCAGATCTCTGCGGTAGGCGATCACATTCGGCAGATCGATTTCATACCATATCGTACGACCGTTATCATTGCGGTAATACGTTGTCTCCAGGCCGCACCCCAGCTGCACGATGATGCCTTCCGGCTTGCGCTGAGTATAATTCCTGATATAGCGGTCCATATTTGCGGAACGGGAGGCCGAAGCCAGATAGGTATACTGCGTCTGCGTATCATTTTCGATCAGCCCTTCCGGCAGCTTATCCTTCAGTTCAAGCGCCTTTTTGTCATACAGGATATCCCGGCAGTTCTCACCGGCATAGATCCTGCCAAGCATGGGAACATACATCGTGTCTTCCACAACACCCAGTCTTTTTGTCATCGTATCTGCCTCCTTTTTATGATTTGTCCTGTATCGGTCGGTATTCCCGGAATAACAGCCCGGCAAACAGCGCACACAGGGCGGCCCCGATAAACAGCCAGCCATATACGTGCTCCTGTTCCTGCAGGTAAACCGACACGCTCACCACCATGCCCAGCAATCCCCCGGCCGTCAAAGCCCCGAAGCCCCGGTACAGCCGCCTTTTTGGCAGGATCCAGTCCAGCTTTGCAAACCGCTCGCTGATCAGTTCGATAATGCCGATGGCCATGCATATGGCCGGGATGGCTGTCAGGATGCGCATCAGCCCCGTCATATCGAAGAAGTGCCGGTACAGCATGATGAAGTACAGGATCCAGCCCGCATTGCCGGCAATGTCATAGACCATCCATCTCGCCGTGCTGATCTTTGATTCATACAGTTCACTCATGATACCCCTCTGCTTTCTTCATCATGATGAGCAGCCCGGCAAACATCCAGATATTGCCGATGCTGATCCAGCCGGCGGTAACCGCATTGAAGACCGCATGATTGCCGGCAAAATTGAGCAGGAATGTCAGGCCCATGCCCACCGGCAGACAGAACACCCAGCACCACTTCGGATACGGTGTCAGTCCCTTCGCAAAGGCAGCGATCTGGGCAATGCTCTGAATGATGAAGAATATCAATAAGGCAATGATCCCCGGCAACAGGAAATACAGCCCATACTTTACGGTCAGATCCAGGGCCGCTGCCGGGACAAGTTCGTGCAGATGTTTATAGACAAAGACCGCTGCCAGACACGGCACATGCACCCCGCAGCCGCCGAAGGCAACATAGCCCAATACCCCGGACCGGAACAGATGCGCATACTTTTGGGAATACGGCGCGATCAGCCGATAGATGCCGAAATAACAAAGACCTTCCAGGGGAATGCCGATGAACCCCAGCATGGCGGACCAGAAGATCCGGGTATCCGAAAGCTGCAGGTAGGAAGAAAGCGAATACTCCAAACCCGTCAGGCTTTCATCCATGACACCCCAGCCCAGCAGGACATCGCCGATCAGGACCATGATGCCTGCACATAAGCCGATCACAAACAGTTTCCGGATCCGCTTCCAGTCCAGTTCACTGCTGATGCCGATATCGTTATACGTACTCATAACGCACTCCTGTTAGTTTAATCTAACCTCTACTATAACAGAAGAACCGGCATGAAAAAAGCAGCTTGTTACAGCTGCTTGTACCGGTTATTCTGCGACCTTGTCCAGAATGATTTCTGCCGCTTCCTGCACTGAGCCGGCAAAGTGGACATGACGGGCTTCCTCCGCTTTCCAGAACCCTTCCCGGATCATGGCATCCATATACTGTTTCAGCGGTTCATAGAAGCCGGTGTCACTGAGGAAGATACAGGGATGGCTGTGCACCTGCAGTCTCGCTTGGGAGATGACCTCCGCGATCTCCTCGAGTGTCCCCGGACCCCCGGGCAGGGCGATATAGGCTTCCCCGAGGCGGTTCATTGTTGTTTTGCGCTCGGCCATGGTTTCCGTGCGGATCAGTTCGCTCAGGTGCGGATAGATCTGCCCTCTTGCCGCAATGATATCCGGCATGACGCCGATGACCTGCCCGCCGTGGGCCAGCACCGTATCGGCCAGCACGCCCATCAGGCCCCACTTCGCGCCGCCGTAGACCAGCGTATGACCGTGATCACCGATCCAGGCCCCCAGTTCCTCCGTCAGTTTCCGGTACGCCGGATCATTGCCGAAGTTCGAACCCAGAAATACCGTTATGTTCATATCAGCACCTCCATCCGTAATCCTAGCATAAAGAAAAGCACGCTGCCGTGCTTTCCTGAAATGTCTTACTTGACGACCGAATCAGCCATGTCTGTACCGGCGCACAGCACAGCCAGCAGCATTGCGGCCTGGGCGCCCTTGAAGGCATCCTTTTCGCAGAACTGCTCTTCGACCGTATGGCAGAGGCTGTCCCAGTCAGCGCCGTCACCCAGGCAGACAGCCGGCAGACCGCCTTCCAGCGCCCGGCTGCAGTTCGTCGAACCGCCGTGGCCCAGCTTCGGCTCAGCACAGCCCAGATACTCGGCAATGGCCATGGCCCCCTCTACGATCGGGGTATGGCTGTCCTGCGTGCCCGCATTGACATCCATGAAGTGCTTGTAATCGTAGGTGATTGTATCCTTGCCCCAGCGCTCTGTTTCTTCCTTGACTGCTTCATCCATGCAGGCGAAGATCTTTTCCTTGAGCTTCATGAGTTCTTCCTGCGAATTCGAACGGAAATTCAGGGTGATCGTTGCCTTGTTTACGATGGCGTGAATGGCCGAGTAGGAACCGGCATAGGCACCGGTGACCGCGAAGGTTGTCTTCGGATAGTCCGGGACCCGGATCTCGGCAATCTTGGCAATCGCCCGGCCGGCAGCGTGCAGCGGGTTGGCCACATCACCGAAGGCACCGTAGGCGTGACCGCCCTTGCCGTAGAAGTTGAATTCGTATGTCTGGATGCCGGTTGCTTCATAGGTGATGGCCTGGAAGCCGGCGCCGTCAACGGAGATGCTGGCATCGAGTTCCGGATGATGCTGCACATAGTACTGCATGCCGCGCAGGGCACCCATGCCCTCTTCCTGCACCGTACCGACGAAGTGGATGTCACCCTTGGTGGTGATGCCGGCCTTGTTCAGCCCGCGCAGGGTGGACAGCACAGCGGCACAGCCTCTGGTGTCATCGGTGATGCCCGGGCAGTAAATCCAGCCGTTTTCCCGTCTCAGGTTCAGCGGTGTATCGAGTGCGAACACGGTGTCCATGTGGCCTTCCAGCAGGACATTCTTGCCGCCGCCAGTGCCCTTTCTGACGCCGACCACATTGCCGTATTCATCAATATGCACATCATCGAGTCCCTCTTCCCGGAACATTTCCATCAGCCTTGCGGCCTTCTTTTCCTCATGGAATGTCGGGGCCGGGATCAGGGTCAGTTCAATCTGTTTCTGGATGATATTCTCCTGATCATCCTCCATGAACTGCAGGGCTTCCTGTACCTTTGCATCTGCGGTCACTGCCTTCAGGGCAGCACTGACGTTTTCTGATACCTTATACTCCATAGTCTTCCCTCTCTTTTCTGTTTTCATCTTAGCACAAACAATAAAAATTCAGTGCTTACATGCAGTGTATCCTGCAGTATAATCGTTTCTATGAAAAACAACAGGATACGTACCGGCCTCTTTCTTCTCTACCCGGTCTATGAAATCATTCAGGCACCATTTATCTACATTACTTCCTGGGCTCTGGACTCCGGTTTCCGTGAGGATCTGCTCAGTATTCTGATCGGTATCAGCTTCGCTGCGGCCTTTGCCGGCCAGTTTCTCTGGGGCATTCTCTCAGACCGGCTGCGCAGCACCAGGAAGATCTTCCTGCTCTGCATGATCCTTTCCGCCATCGATTTTGCGGTGGTCTGGTTTGCCCGCAGTGATGCCGTCTTCGCGGTTTCCTATTCGCTGCTGGGGCTGTTCGTGTCACCGATGCTGTCGATCATGGACGCCTGGGCGCTGGATCTGCTGGACTACGAAGGATCTGCCTTCGGCAATGCCCGCTCGATCGGGGCGGCCGGGTTTGCGGCGGCCATGCTGGGCATGGGCTATGCCATCCGTTTCTTCGGCTATGTCATGATTCCGTTAATTGCCGTATCATTCTCGCTGATTGCCTTTGCCATCGGCATGGCCCTGCCGGACAAGAAGGCTGACCGCAGCACGGCCCAGGGCATGAGCGCTGCTGACTTCAAGGCGATCATGCAGGCCCGCGGCTTTCTGTTCCTGATGGTCATCATCTTCCTGCTCGGCCTGACCATTGCCCCGCCCAACAACCTGAAGATCATGCTGATCCAGCAGGCCGGCGGTGATGTCAGTGTCATGGGCGTGGATAATTTCATCGGTTATGCCGTACAGGCAGCCATGTTCGCGGTTGCCGGCCATCTGCACCCGCAGCGTCCGTATCTGATGTTTGCCGTATTCATCTTGATGACTTCGGCAGGTCTCATCAGTGCTGCCTTTGCGGCCAATATCTGGATGATCTTCCTGTCCACATTGCTGATCTATGCCGCCTGGTCGGTCCAGA
>JAFWEA010000295.1 GCA_017543005.1 Solobacterium sp.
GATCTTTCAGGAATGAATTAACGGACCGCCAAGCCCTAGCATTAATTCATTCCTGAAAGGTTCCTAGGTGTTCCCTTTCCAGAACGAATTAATTATACCGTTATTAGCGTTGTTTACCAACGCAGTGCAAATTGGGACTTAAAATGAAAAATCTGGTGATCTATTACTCAAGAAGCGGGGAAAACTATGTCAACGGCGCCATCCGCAGCCTGGCTAAGGGCAATACGGAAATCATCGCCGAAATGATTCAGAAGAATATCGGGGCAGACCTGTTCAGGGTGGAAACCGTAAAGCCGTACGCGGCGGGATATATGGACTGCATCCGCGAGGCGCAGAAAGAACTGGACAACGATGCCCGGCCGCAGCTGAAGGAATATCTGAGTGATATTTCAGCTTATGACAACGTGATCATTGCCGGACCGTGCTGGTGGGGCACCTATCCGATGGCCATCTTCTCGGCCATTGAGAATCTGGACTTCACCGGCAAGAAAGTCCTGCCGCTCATGACCCATGAAGGCAGCGGGCTTGGCCATTGCGAAGCGGATCTGAAGAAGATGATTCAGGGCGCCGAATTTGCGAAGGGTCTCGCGGTGCATGGGGCCGATGCGGCAAAGGCGGAAGGCAGTGTCGTCCGCTGGCTCAGGCAGAATATCAATGAATAATCTGAGTGCGGAACAGCAGGCTGTCCTGGCGGCGTTTGAAGCCATGCAGCAGGCAATGATCGACAAGGATATCGAAACCATGACTGCCCTGGTCGCCCCGGACAAAACCTTTACCCACATGTCCGGGAAACGCCAGACAAAGGAACAGTACTTCGGTGAAATCAGAAACGGCATCCTGAACTATTACTGGTATCAGATCCGGAATCAGGATATCGAAGTAAACGGTGAAAGGGCAGTGCTGAGAGCCGATGTGGCCCTGACCGCCAGGGTGTACGGCATGTCCGGGACATGGACCGTGCCGGTCAGGACAAATTACAGAAAAGAATCCGGGAAATGGATTCAGTGCAACTGAGGAGGGAAGGAAATGATTTTTGACAGAAACGAAAACAGGGAAGTCATCGCGCTGCTCGGGGCGGGCAGTATGGGCATGGCCATCATCAGAAGATTCGCAGCCGGCCGGAAGATCCTGCTGGGCGACATCAGCAAAGCCAATCTGCAGAAGGCTGCCGATGACCTGCGCTACAGCGGCTATGACGTGGAAACCTGTATCGTCAATGCCATGGAGAAGGAATCCGTGGAAGCCTTTGCGGCAAAGGCGGCTTCCCTGGGGCCGGTCATGTACTTCGTGGATACGGCCGGGGCTTCGCCGAGCCAGGCCAGCCCGGAACATATCCTGAAGCTGGACATGGTCGGCACAGGCTATGCCGTGGATGCGTTCGGCAAAGTTATGGCAGCCGGCGGGGCAGGCCTCATCATTTCCAGCCAGACCGGCTATATGATGCCGCTTCCGTATGAAGTGGAACAGCAGATCCTGAATACGGATCCTGAGGGCCTGATGGAGATCGAATTCATCCGCGAGAAGGCCGACCGCTCCGGCACGGCTTATATGATTGCCAAGCGGGTCAACCACCTGCAGGCCATGAAGGCCGCTGCGACCACCTGGAAACAGCGCCGGGCCAGAATCAATACGCTCAGTCCGGGCATCATCGTCACGCCGCTGGCCTACGACGAATTCCGGGCCGCCGGGGACAACTATCAGGTCATGATCGATGCCAGTGCCGCCATGCGGACAGCATCCTCCGATGAAATTGCCGAAGCGGGAGCCTTCCTGCTCGGGGAACATGCGTCCTTCATCACCGGCACGGACCTGCTGATGGACGGTGGGGTCATCGCTTCCATCCGGACCGGACAGTACCGGCTGCACTGATCATGGAAAAGCTGACATACAGAGAAGGTGACCGGGGCTTTCCCATCCCGGAAAACGAAAAGAGTATTCCGGCAGTGACAGCGGAATACTTCTGCAGCGTACCGATGGACGGCGTTGTGCCGGGCCTGAATATCCTGGAGGGCCTGTGCTTTGATCGGGAAGGGAACCTGTTCGTGTGCAACACCCCGATGGGACGTATTTACAAAATCGATATGCAGACAAAGGAAATCCGTCTGTTCCTGGAACGGCCGGGTTACTATCCCTCCGCCATCAAGATCCATAAGGACGGGAGACTGTTTGTGACGACGGCCGGCTCCCCGGAGGGCGGACTGATCATGACCGTTTCGCCGGAAGGAAAGATTCTCGATGAAATCGTGAAGGTCGGGGAACGGATGATCGATGACATGGTGTTTACTGCGGAAGGCGGCTTCTATTTCACCGACCTCGGCGGGACACTGGCGCATCCTTCGGCCGGCATCGGCTATGTGGAACCGAATGAAAAGACAATTCACGATGTCGTGAAAGACGGCATGATTGCCAGCAACGGCATCGCCCTGACCCCGGACGGAAAGCACCTCTGGGTCACTGAATACGGGGCCGGCAGACTCCACTATCTGGGTCTGGATGACCAGCATGAAATCGCAGCCTGCGAATCGAATATCCCGTATTACTTTACGGGCATGGAGGGGCCGGACAGCTGCTGCATTGACGCGGACGGTAACCTGTACGTGGCCATGTGCGGCCAGGGCAGATTCCTGATCTTCAACCCGCACGGCTTCCCAATCGGTCAGATCCTGATCCCGGGCCGGGAAGAAGGAAAAATGCTCAAATCCACCCATCCGGCCCTGCGTCCGGGCACCGATGAAATCTATCTCTGCACCGCCGACCTGAAGACCGGGGAGAGCGCGATCTTCCGGGCCCGTGGCTATGCGGAAACGTATAAAAGCTTTCAGTTTCAGTAAAAGAAAGGCAGCGGGGACAGATCATGAAATATAAAAGACTGATGAGAATGGCCCTCATTTTCTGCCTGCTCGGCGGGTGTTCATCACCCGCTCCGGCAGCTTCCGAAACGCCGGCTGATCCGGCGGCTGTCAGTGAGGAAGACTCCGGCCGGGTGCTGATCGTCTATTTCTCCCGGGCCGGGGAGAACTGGGAAGTCGGCAACGTGGCAAAAGGCAATACGCAGATCGCGGTGGAAATCATTGCCGGGGAAACCGGGTATGACACCTTCCGTATCCGGACGGTCAGGGAATATCCGCTTTCCTATCAGGAAATGCTGGATGTGGCTGCAGAAGAGCAGAAGAACAATGAGCGGCCCGAACTGCGGGAAGAAATCGAAAACTTTGACGATTACGGCACGATCCTGCTGGGCTATCCGATCTGGTGGGCAGACATGCCGATGGCCGTCTATACCTTCCTGGAAAGCTATGACTTCACCGGCAAGACCGTCTATCCGTTCAACACCCATGCAGGCAGCGGGGAAGCCGGCACCGTCAGCAAAATCCGGGAAGTGATTCCGGATGCGGACGTGCATGACGGCCTGGCCATTACCGGCAAGGATACGCAGAATGATCCGGACAAGGTCCGCGGTATCCTGCAGGGGTGGCTGCGGGAGAACGGACTGACGGCGGGAGAATGACAGTGATGAAAACAAGAATGCTGAGAGACATTGAAGTATCGGAAGTGGGTATGGGCTGCATGGCCTTCTCCCACGGATACGGGAAGATCCCGCCGGAAGACTACGCGATTGAGGCCATCCGGGGCGCGTTTGAGCATGGCTGCACATTTTTTGATACAGCCGAGATCTACAGCCCGAATCTGGCCGGTATCGGCCATAACGAGAAGATTGTCGGCAAGGCCCTGAAGGATGTCCGGGACCAGGTGGTCATCGGCACGAAGCTGTTTGTCAGCCGCATGGAAACCGGTCTGCGCAATGATGTATACCGGGCAGTCAGAAAACATCTGGAAGGTTCCCTGAGCCGCCTGCAGACCGATTATGCGGACATCTACTATCTGCACCGGACAGGTTCGATCCCGGTGGAAGAAGTGGCGGAAGCGATGGGCCGGCTGATCGATGAAGGCCTGATCCGGGGCTGGGGGCTGTCTCAGGTGGATACGGACGAAATTGCCAGAGCCCATGCCGTAACCCCGCTGACGGCCGTGCAGAATATCTATTCCATGGTCGAGCGGGATGTCGAGAAGTCAGTGATTCCGTTCTGTCTGGAAAACCGGATCGGGGTGGTGCCGTTTTCACCGATTGCCAGCGGCCTGCTGTCCAGAAAGATTACCCCGGAAACAAGATTTGAGAAACATGATGACGTGCGCAACTGGGTGCCGCAGCTGAGCCGGGAAAACATCGCCGGCAACCAGCCGATCATTGACCTGCTCGCACAGTATGCGGATCTCAAGCAGGCTACCAGTGCCCAGATCTCGCTGGCCTGGATGCTGAAGAAGTATCCCAATGTTGTGCCGATCCCGGGCTCCAAAAACAAGGGCCGCATTATCGAGAATCTGGATGCATCCCTGGTGGAACTGAGAGACGAGGAATTTGCGGCACTGGATGAAGCACTGAACCGGTGCCGGGTATACGGGCACAGGGGATTTACAAGATGACAGAAGGCAGAGTCCTTCTGTTTTTTGTCAGGAATTGTGCCTCTGCCGGCAGTATGATAAACAGTAAGAGGATCAGGCCGAAAGGAGCGGGCCGGATGCGTATGTCGGATATCAGTCAGGAATATGCGGCCGGTACGGATGCACCTGTACGGGAAACGGAGGAAACAGGGATGAAAATGATGATCGATGATACTGTGGTGCCGGTTGTCTGGGAAGACAATGCGGCTGTAAAGGCACTGGCTGAGCGGGTAAAAAAGAAAGCGGCGGAAGTGGAGATGTCCAGGTACGGCGGCTTTGAGCAGGTCGGTGATCTCGGCTTCTTTCTGCCGGCAGAGGCTGTGCGCATCACCACGGACCCGGGTGACATTGTGCTTTACGGCCGGGATCAGATCGTTGTCTTCTATGGGCAGAATATCTGGGCCTATACGAAGCTCGGACATATCGGAAGCAGTCCGGCGGAACTGAAAAAACTGCTGGGTAACGGAAATGTTACAGTCACCATCATGGCGGGAGAAGGAAAATGAAAGTGATGATACTGAACGGCAGTCCGCGGCCGCAGGGCAATACGGCGCAGATGATTGCGGCGTTCTGCCGGGGTCTGGAAAAAGCCGGCCATGAATGGGATTGGTTTGATGTCTGCCGGATGAACATTCACGGCTGTCTGGCCTGTGAATCCTGTCACCGGGATGATCACCGGGAGTGTATTCAGAAAGATGATATGCCGAAGATCTATGAGAAACTGCCGGAAGCGGACATGCTGGTGCTGGCTTCACCGATTTATTACCATGGCTTCAGCGGGCAGCTGAAATGCACGATTGACCGGCTGTATGCGGCGGCTTATCCCGAGAAA
>JAFWEA010000296.1 GCA_017543005.1 Solobacterium sp.
CCGGTGGCACCGGCAGCCCGTTCGACTTCTTTTTCGAACTCTCTGAGATAATTCTCAGCCTGCTGGATGCGCAGGGTGAGATTTGTCTGGTTGACGTTGAACGTGGTTTTATCGACCATGAGCAGTCACTCCTTTCCGGTAGAGCGTGAATTATGATTTTGTATGTGTATTGCTGATTCTATTATATAAAATCAGGGTAATTTCCATAAAGAGGAATACGGAATATGTGACAGAACCTGCATATTCTGTCAAATTAACTGCCGATGACCATACCCGGCAAAGCATGGAAACAAAAAAGCATATGCCGTGCATATGCTTTGTGTTTCTTTACAGGTCGTCGCGGCCCGTGGAGCTGTTGGTGATGCCCGTTCCGCCGGTGCCGGAGGAGATGGTGTAGCCATAGCCGGCTTCCAGCGTGAAGGTCTCACTGCCGCCGAATTTGCACTTCCAGTAGCGGCCCTCATCCCCAAAGAGGTCTTCGGTGCCGAACCAGGTATCGCCGTAGCCTTTGTTCATGCGGTAGGTGCCGGCCGGCAGCCAGAAGGTGGCGGTGGCATCCTCGGCGATGAAGACCGATGCGACGAGGTCATCACCGATGTACAGCTTGACGAAGGAATTCTTGTAGCCGGAGTTGTCGATGCTCAGCTGCACGGCATTGTTGGGGTAGGCCGGGTTGCGGTAGACGACCCCGGTGGCCGGCGGTGCCTGGATGCACATGTCAGCCCGCTCATACAGGTCCGGCAGGTCGTCATAGTCCGTGTCCTGGATGCTGCGGTAGAGTTTCCAGGCATCATAGAATTTGCCTTCGGCATAGAGCGCTTCCGCCTCGTTGAACGTGATGTGCGTGTTGCACGCGGTCATCATCGTCTTGGCTTCCTTGTAGTTGCCGGCGACGAGCGGTCCGAGCAGTTCCTTGGCGGCTTCCCAGTCCTGGGCTTTCATCAGGTCGGCAGCCGTATAGTACTTGTTGGCCCGCCGGCATGCGGCAGCCTGGTCCTGGGCTTTTTCATCATCGATGGCTTCATAAGCCTTGGCTGCCTTGTCCCAGGCAGCAGCGTCCGTACCGGCTTTGGCTTCCAGTTCTTCAGCTTCGATCCAGCTGATGGTCTTGGCGTGCAGGTCGGCGGCGTCCTTATAGGAACCGAGCTTCTCGTACAGGGCAGCCGCTTCTTCATACTGCCCGGCGGCGTAGTATTCCGCTGCCTGTTCGTAGTTTTTCTTGTGGTTGGCGGAGATGGTATAGAAGATGCCGGCGCCGGCAAGGCACAGGGCCAGGACAGCAATCATGATCTTCTTCGTATTGTTCTTTTTCTCCGGGGCAGCTTTGACCGGTTCGGCCGGTTTCGTTTCTGCCGGGGCTTCCGGTACCGGTTCCGGGGCCGGCTCAGCCGCGGCATCTTCCGGTTTGGCTTCTTCCGCCGCCGGTTCTTCGGCCGGAACTTCCGCATCCGGTGCCGCTTCTGTCACCGGTTCTTCCACAGGCGTTTCCGCTTCTGTTTCCAGTGCAGGTTCCGTTGCCGCATCTTCCGGTTTTGGTTCTTCTTCCGGTGTTTCCTTTGCCGGTGCTTCTTCCGCTGCCGGCATCTCAGCCAGTTTCGCTTCCAGGGCGCTGATCACGCTGTCCACATGCTGGGTGCCGAACACCTTGCCGGCGTCATTGACCAGCACCTGGAACGTGCCGTACTTCGTGTTGTGGACGACATTGGGTCCCATCTGGAAATTGCCCGGTCCGACCAGGGCATCGGCTTCATCTTCCGTCATGCCCGGCTTCAGGGCTTTCAGGCCGGTCAGCAGGGTCTCCATGGAACGCCGTTCAGCCGCGTTCCGCTTGTCCGCCAGCTGTTCTTCCGGCACACCGAGTTTCTCCAGGCTGGCCGTCAAAGCTTTGACAACTGCCGGATCGGCTTCGGTATCCAGGGCGGCTGTCAAGGTATCAATGGCTTCCGGGGTGCCGATCTTTTCCAGGCCCCGCACAATATTGACCTTCTCATAGCCTGCCAGGGTAGTGTCAGCCAGCGCATCTTTCAGCGTATCAAATGCCGCCAGGCTGCCGGTCGCCGCCAGGGCGCGCAGGAAGTAGCCCCGTTTCGGACTGTCAGTCAGTTTTTCCGTAATGGCCGGCACGGCATCATCACCGAACGCGCCAAGCGCATCAATCGCGGCCGAAGCGGCGGAGAAGTCCTTGCCGTCTTCGTACCGGTCAATAATGCCAAGCAGCGGCGCGAGGGCATCCATGCAGTGCAGTTTTCCCAGTACTTTGGCGGCACATTCCACCGGGTAGCTCTTTGCGTCATTCAGGGCATCCAGGAAGACCTGCGGATCAATGGCCAGGTCAGCGTGATCCTTCGCCAGGGCGCCAAGCGCGGTCAGCGCCCGGCCCCGGACATTCCAGGCCGGGTCATTCTTTGCGGCCGTGATCAGGGCATTGACAGCCTCATCGGACGGTACTGCCCCGAGCGCGTCTGCCGCACCCCCGCGGATATTGTTTGCCGCGAATTCATCGGTAACGTTGCTGGTTAAAATACGGATGTTTTCAAGCAGTTTCTCATTATCCGGCATGGTACAATTCTCCTTTGTTTAAAATCTATTTGATTTTATTTTAATAATGAAATCTAAAAAATCATAGTGGGTATGAATCATGTTTTGCATAGACACTTCATTTCCTGCCTGGCGGGTCAGGGGTTTATAATAAAACTGCACAGGAGGAACATATGCAGCAGATCAAATGTCCGCACTGCGGGGAAGTATTTACCATAGATGAATCAAACTATAACTCGATTGTCAGCCAGATCCGGGATCATGCGTTCAACGAGGAACTGCAGCGGCGCCAGCAGGAACTCGAGGCAGCCCTGCAGGCCAGGATTGACCTGGTCAGGGAACAGGTAACCAATGAGGCCCGACAGAAGCTCGATGCGGGCCAGGCGGAAATCAATACGCTGAAACAGCAGCTGGAAAACGCCCGGGCTGAAAAGGAAAGCGCGCTGAAGGAAAACAGCGCCAACAGTGCCCGGGAACTGGCGGAGCAGCTCGCCGTCCGGGAGAAGGAAATAGCCGGGCTCGGCACAAAAATCAGCCTGCTGGAGGAAAAGCTTTCTCATGCGGAAACGGAAAAGGCCACAGCTGTCCGGGAAACCGCCGCACAGAAGGAAAAGGAATCGGCCGACCTGATCGGGGAACTGAACCGGCAGATCGGTGAACTCAAGGCTGAGATCACCCTGACCGAAGAAAAGGGCAGGACGATCCTGGCCGGGGAAATCGAAAAGAAAAACAGTGAACTGGCTGTCCTGCAGAACACCCTGGATGCCCGGGAACAGGAAAAGCAGCTGAGTATTGACAAGGCCATTGCCGAGATTACCGCCAAGAAGAACACTGAGATCCAGAATTATATGGTGCAGTTGGAAGCCCAGAAAAACGAGGCCAAGCTCAGGGAGGATACCCTGCGCAGCGGCTTTGCGGAAAGCCTGGCGGCCAAGGACAAGGAAATTGCAGCCCAGAAGGAACTCGTGGAGCAGTACAAGGACTTCAAGGCAAGACTTTCCACCAAGATGGTCGGCGAGACGCTGGAGCAGCACTGCAGCTATGAGTTCAACCGGTACCGCATGGGCATGTTCCCGCGGGCCAAGTTCGACAAGGACAATGATGCCCGCACCGGTTCCAAGGGTGACTTCATTTTCCGTGACTATGATGAGGAAGGAACGGAAATCATCTCCATCATGTTCGAGATGAAAAACGAGAATGAAACCACCGCCAGCAAGCACCGCAATGAGGACTTTCTGAAGGAACTCGATAAGGACCGCAAAGAGAAGGGGTGTGAGTATGCCATTCTGGTATCCATGCTGGAGATGGACAATGACCTGTACAACGAGGGCATTGTGGATGTTTCCTACCGGTATCCGAAGATGTATGTGATCCGGCCGCAGTTCTTCATTCCGATCATTACGCTGCTGCGCAATGCGAATCTGAACGCGCTGGACTACAAGCGGCAGCTCGTCGTGGCCCAGAACAACAACCTGGACATCACCCACTTCGAGGAAAACATGCAGAAGTTCAAGGACGGCTTCGGACGGAATTTCGAGCTGGCCTCCAGAAGGTTCAAGGAAGCGATTGAAGATATTGACAAGACGATCAAAGACCTGGAGAAGACCAAGGCAGCGTTGCTCTCCTCTGAGAATAATCTGCGGCTTGCCAATGACAAGGCCCAGGATCTCTCCATCAAGAAACTGACCAGGAATGCTCCTTCGGTCGCGGCCCAGTTCGCGGCGCTGAAGGAAGATGACCAGCAGTAACGAAACAGTACAAGACATCACGGCCATGGGCAGTGA
>JAFWEA010000297.1 GCA_017543005.1 Solobacterium sp.
ATACCGAACTACAAACTGAGCGACATGGGCATCATTGATGTCAGGAAAAAGGAATTTGTGCCGCTGTTTGCCGAATAATCAGGAAGCGTAACAGACCCGCAGGGGTCTGTTATTTTTTGTGCCGGAAAGAAAAATGCAGCCGCAGCTGCATTGATACTGATATGGAACGCAGATTATTCTTCGCTTTTCCCTGTGCCCTGGCCGATCAGTTCGGTATACATCGGATTGCGGCGGGCTTTCCTGGTGAACAGGAACATGATGATCAGCAGGATCAGGGCCAGGATGGCCAGGTTGACCGACAGGAAGGCATAATTCTCACTGGTGGCAGCGAACGCATCCGAAAGACCGAAGTCATATGCCCCATGCAGGATGGCCGGCAGGACAAAGCCGATGATGGCATAGAACCTGTTCCCGGTCAGGCGGCTCCTGGCATAGAAATAGCCCATGACGAAGCCATATCCCGCATGCATGGCCGTGATGCCTCTGACCAGCATCTGCATCGGATTGGTTGTGACGGCATAAACAACGCTTTCGATGATTTCAAAGCCGAGGCCCACCAGGGTCATGCTGGCGATCATATCCAGGGCAGAATAAGAGGTTTCCGTTTTCTTCAAGAGTCTTCTGAAGGTGACAAACTTGGCGGTTTCTTCCGCCAGGGCCAGAACAATAAATGTCCGGTATGCAGCGTACAGCAGGCCGCTGCGTTCCTTGAAAAGGACTACGTTGCCCAGCAGACTCAGGGATGCCGAAAGAACGATGACAAGCAGCACACTGCCAATTCCTTTGACCAGGGAATCCCGGCAGAACAGCTTATATGCCTGGTCATGTCTGTGCATGTAGTTTCTGAACCACAGATAGATGATCACCGCCGGAATCAGGCTGACGAAATAGGAACCGATCAAAACAAGCATATGGGAACACTCCGTTTCTTTCCATTATGGTACAACCGGATTCTTTTCACTGCCATCTGTTTTTTCAGAGGATCTTCGAGGTCTGGAATATCAGGTCACTGTTTTTTACATTTCCGGCAGAGCAGATGAAATCCGGTGAATGCGATGAGGAACGCAGCCGGAAAAAAGCCGGACTGCGGCCGTGCATGTCCTGCCCGGATATGCTATACTGACTGCATCTGAAGGCAGAAGCCTTGTTCCGGCACTGAAGTGCTTTGAAGCAGTACAAACAACCAACCGCGTGCTATGAAAGCGTGCATTCTCCAGAAGGAGCATGGGACGCTTTTTATTGTTCAGGAGCAGGGATGAAGAAAGCCGAAAACACAGGAAAAAACAGATACGAAAAGATAATCCCGGCATTGGGACTGACTGTGCTGGCACTGGCGTTTGCCGGTCTTTTCGTCGGTTCATCGCATATGTCCTTCACGGAATGTGTACAGGCCCTGATGCACAGGGGCAGTCCAGCCCAGGAAAGAATTATCTGGAATATCCGCATTCCGCGGGTGTTGGCAGCGGTGATTGCCGGCGCCGGACTGTCGCTGTCCGGACTGATCATGCAGACAGATCTGAATAATCCGATGGCTTCGCCGTCGACCCTGGGGGTTTCCAATGCGGCGGTATTCGGTGCGAATCTTTCCATCATCGCATTTGCCGGGGGATTCCTGTCTACCGGGCACAACGTAAACAACTATGCGGCCGGAGCCAATCCGTATGCGACGTCGCTTATGGCATTCCTGTTTTCCACACTGTCCATCCTTCTGGTGCTGGCGCTTTGCCGGCTGCGTTCCTTCCAGCCGGGGGCAGTGGTGCTGGCGGGCATTGCGATCGGTTCCGTGTGGACTGCGGCGACGACAATCCTGCAGTTCTATGCGACGGATGTAGGCCTGTCCGCAGCGGTCATCTGGACATTCGGAGATCTGGGACGGGCTGTCTACCGCACGGATCTGATCATGGCGGTCTGCGTGCTGGCCGGCTTTCTGTTCTTCTATGCCATGAGCTGGAAGTTCAATGCCCTGCTGAGCGGGGATGCGGCAGCGGCGAGCATGGGCGTCAATGTGGATCTGCTGCGCTTCTTTTCCATGCTGGCGGCTTCGGTTATTACCGCAGTCTGTGTATCCTTCCTGGGCATCATCGGGTTTGTGGGCATCATCTGTCCGCATGTGACAAAGCGGCTGCTGGGCCAGGACCACCGGGTTACAGTGCCTGTATCTGCATTGACCGGCAGTATCCTGCTGCTTCTGGCAGACACCCTGTCGCGCAGCCTGGGGAACGGCTCCGCATTGCCGGTCGGCGCAATCACTTCACTGCTCGGAGCACCGTTCTTCCTGATGATCATCTTCGGTGGAAAGGGGGCCAGGAACTGATGCTGGAAATCAAAGGACTGCAGTTTCGCTATTCCCGGCTTTCACCTCCGGTTCTGAGCGGACTGGATCTTGCCCTGGAAGACGGAGAAATCGGTGTTGTGCTGGGAAAGAACGGTTCCGGAAAGACAACCCTGTTCCGCTGCATTCTGGGAATCGGCAGGCCGCAGGGCGGCACCATATGCTTTGACGGAAAGGATTTGCAGAGGATGAGCCGTACAGAGCGGGCCAGGTGCATTGCCTATGTTCCGCAGAATATTCAGTTCGGTGCCCTGAGTGTCTACGATACGGTCATGACGGGAAGGATCGCCTACTTCGGATATAAATCCGGTCGGGAAGATGATGCTGTGGTAAGAAGAATCCTGAAGGAGATGCAGCTGGAGAATTTTGCGGACAGAAATGTGGAAGAACTCTCCGGCGGAGAGCGGCAGAAAGTTGCCATTGCCCGGGCCCTGGCCCAGGAACCGCACATGCTGGTATTCGATGAACCGACCGGCAACCTGGACATCGCCAATGAGCAGCTGATTCTGCGGGAAATCCGCCGGACTGTATCACAGAAAAAAATATCGGTTCTTATTTCACTTCACGATTTCAATCAGGCACTGGAACTGGGTGACAGATTCTTCTTTATGAAAGACGGGAAAGTACTGTATGCCGGAAACAGAACAATTGTTACAGAAGAAGTCATCCGGAATGTCTTTGACGCACAGGTACGCATGATTGAGACCGGGGACAGAACATTTATTGTAAATGGAGGGTAAAACATGAAGAAAAAAAGATTATTATCGCTTTTGCTGGCATCAATGATGGCCCTGCCGCTCGCGGCCTGCGGACAGAGCAGCGGAAACAATCAGCCGGCTGCCCAGACAGAGGAACCGCAGGAAACGGTGATCACCGACATGATCGGCCGTGAGGTGACCGTTACCCCGGGCAGCTACACACGGGTTGTATGCATCGGGGCCGGCGCTCTGCGCATGTACAGCTATATCGGTGATGTGAATCTGCTGAGCGGTGTTGAGGACATCGACAACACTTCGCTGGATGAACGGCCGAAGATGTTCGACGGTGTAGCCCGTCCCTATATGCTGGCATACAGTGATGTGTTTGCCCAGCTGCCATCCTGCGGCACCGGCGGACCTCAGGCCCAGGCTGCAGAAGCTGAGAAGATCCTTTCCTGCAATCCGGATATCGTCATTTCCGAATACGAAGATGTTGAAAAGGAAGATGCACTGCAGGAACAGCTCGGTGTACCGGTCATCACACTGAAGGCAGGTCCTGCCGGCGTATTCGATGAAGGCTTCTCCGGTTCGATGCGGCTGCTGGGTGTCATTTTCGGCAATGAAGAGAAAGCGGAAGCGCTGGTGAAGTTCGTTGCGGATGAACGTGCTGAGATCGAAAAGCGTACAGCGGATATTCCGGAAGAAGAAAAGCCGGGTGTCTACATCTGCGGACTTGGCAACTGGGGAACAACCAACCACCTCATGACAGCGCAGAACTATATTTCATTCAATGTGGCAAATGTCCGCAATGTGGTGACAGATCTGGAGGCACCGGGTATCCAGGCGATCGAAGAAGAGAAGTTTGTTTCGCTGGGAGAAGACATGGATATCATCATCATGGATGCGGCTGCGGTCAAGAATATCAAACCGCTCTTTGCGGAAGATCCGGCAATGTTCGATACCTGCAAAGCATGGCAGAATGGCGAAGTCTATCTGGAGATGGCCTACAATGCCTATTACACAAACTATGAGATTGCCCTGATCAATACCTGGTTCATAGCCAAGACGGTATATCCGGACAAGTTTGAAGATATCGACATGACAGAGAAGATGAACGA
>JAFWEA010000298.1 GCA_017543005.1 Solobacterium sp.
GAAGCAAAATGAGCGAACTGACAACAATCCACAATTGGTACTGGGTATGGGATTTTGAAAAAGAGGAAGAATGGCTCAACCAGATGGCTGAAGACGGCCAGGTACTGGACAGTGTCGGCTGGTGCACCTACAGATTCAGAAACTGCCTGCCGGGTGAATATATCATCCGCCTCGATCTCGATCAGAACGACAGCAACTACCACGAGCTTCTTGAGGAAGCCGGAGCCGAGTGCGTCGGCCACGTCTTCAAGTGGGCGTACTACCGCAGAAGATCCGATGAAGGCCCCTTCGAACTGTACAACGACATCGATTCGAAGGATGCCTATCTTGATCGGATCATCCGCTTCATCGGTATTGTCTTTTTCCTGAACCTGCTGATCGGCCTGCTGGGCATCGCTGCCAACAGTCCTGCCGCCCCGGCCAATATGCTCTGTTCGGTTCTGCTTGCCTATGCCATCGGGCGGATTCACGGCAAGAAGGAAGTCCTGCAGAAGGAGCGCAAGCTGCACGAATAGAAAGCGGAGAAGAAAGAACATGTTCCGTTTCAAAAAAAGCGAACCTGAGTCCGGACCGGATGTCAGCGATCTGAACCAGATCAGAAAACATAAAATCATCAAGCCGGGATATAAACAGGATCTGAGCCGGCAAAGAGTCATTGAATTCGCCTATCTTCCGGATGATCAGGTACTGCTTCTGGGCAGCATGGATGGCCAGTATCCCTACTGGGCTTCGGTCACGGATGTCAGGGACACTGAAACCAATGCGGAAATCCTGAACCGTATCCTGTTTGATGACTTCAATGAATTCACCGGTACCTGGCCGGATTTCTCCGGAATGATGTGGCATCGCTACAGAAGAAGATTCCTCCTGAAGGACGGAAAGATCACGACGCCGTTTGACTATGGGATTTCTTCCGAACCGGGACAGTCTGTTTACTGGGGCAGAATGATGGCCGGAAGCATCCATCAGCACTGGCGTCAGCTCTCCGAGCTCTGCCGGTACCGGGAACTGGACGGCAGGTATCTGGAATACCTGAAAGAGTACTTGAAGATGATGCAGACGAATACAGGTGATGATGTCAGAAACTATGAAGACAAAAAGATCCTGATCAGGCTCATCGAATCGGAAGATTATCTCTATCAGTCACAGGATGAAAAGATCCGGAAGACATACATCAAGATCAGAGATGTCATCGGTGATCTTTACAACCGCTACATGACCATCGTGCGCTGATCACCATAGACAAAAAAGTTCCTCACGGAACTTTTTTCAGATCAGCGCAGCAATGACCGCCAGGACGATTGCCGGCAGCATATTCGATACCCGGATCTTTTTGTCAAAGACCAGGTTGACCCCGATGCAGAAGATCAGGATGGAGCCGATGAGCGAGATATTGTCCTGCACAGCGGGTGTGATGAATGGCCGCAGCAGGACTGCACAGGCTGTCATCATACTGTTCCCGCGCAGCCAGCTGTTTTTCACTGATCCGGTCGGCCGCCCTTAGAGCCGCCTGCCCTTCCACCGCCAGCCGGGCTTCCATGAGCTGCGCGCACTCTTCCCGCAGCAGCGGGGCCGGCAGGTATCCCTGCCCGGCAGACCGGATAATGAGCCCGTCCTCCTGCAGTTTCTGCAGGGCATTGCGGATCGGGGTCCGGCTGATGTTCAGCTTTCTGGCCAGGTCAGTGTCCGAAAGGACTTCATCAGCGGAGACATCCATCCGGATGATCGCCCTGTAAAGCAATGTATAAACGGCATCACCGAGATGTGTGAACGGATTGTGCTCCTGTATCTTTTCCAGTTCTTTTCTGATGTCCCATTCCTTCACTGTCCTGTATTCTCCCTGCTATCGTATTGTATCAGCAAACCTTCCTGTTTTTACAAGATCGGCAGGTTTATACACCGGTTTTCGGCATGTCCGCATAGGCGTCCGTCCGCGGCAGCCAGTCCAGGAACCGTTCGATTTCCAGGTTCCAGAAGCGCCATTCATGCGCATAGCCGTCCAGTTCCTCCCAAGTGACATCAATGCCGAGTTCCTGCAGGGCATCCCTGGTCTTTACATTCTCCTCATAGAGGAAATCATTCTTCCCGCAGGCCATGTAGATCTTCGGGAACTTCTTGCCAAGTTCATGATTCTTTCTGGCTGCGTCCAGCGCGTCCACAACCTTGACGTCGGCCGGATTTTCCGGGGCAGCATCCGCTCCGCGGCCGTATGTCTCCGCGAAAGCGGTGGACAGGCGCGGTGCTGCCGACAGCGGACCCATGGCACAATACTTTTCCGGA
>JAFWEA010000299.1 GCA_017543005.1 Solobacterium sp.
GAACTTGCCGAAACCGTTGATATCGACTTCGCCGCCCTTCTTCAGCTGTTCTGCCATTGCATCAAAAACAAAATTGACTGTCTCGGCAGCTGCCTTCTTTGTCATGCCGGCTTCGTCTGCCAGCTTGTCTGCAAGTACCTTTTTTGTCAATGCTTCAATTTCCTTTTTTGCCATATATTTCTGTAGTCTCCTTCCTGTCATAACATGACAATAACTATTTTAGTCGAATCACTCTCATTTTCAACCCGAGAGCGCATATTTATCATAAAAAACGCGATTTTACACATGCATGCAAAAAAAAAAACAGGCGTTTCCGCCTGTCTCAGTTCTGCTGAGCAAAATAATCGGTCAGACCGTCCCTCAGCATCTCGGCCGTCTGCCGGATACCTTCCGGTGCAGCCAGAGCTGCCAGGTCTTCATGACTGTGCAGGGACAGCAGGGAAACCTGTACCACCGGCGCACTGTTGCCGGTCATGATCTCCAGGGTCTCTTCCCCGTAATCGGTTGTATCATCCGCCGGAACAATATGCAGCTGCCAGGTTTCCGGCCGTACCGGGGTGTAGTAACAGTACACCAGCTGGCTTTCCTTTTCGGCCGGATGCAGTCTTGCCTGCAGGGCAGTGCCGGCGGCCAGGCTGGCATCATGGGTTTCACTGCCGGCCGGTTCCACGCAGATGAGCGGCACCGTGGCACCCGTTTCCATGGTATGGATGGCATGGATGGAGATCACCAGGTCAGGTTCCTCCTTGTCGATCCTTTCCAGCCGCCCAGCCATGGTCATGGACTCGTCTGCGGTTTTTGTCCGTATCACTGTAAACTGCCCTGTAGCCTTGAGCAGGCTTTCCAGTTCAGCCGTCAATGCCTCATCATAGGCTGCTTCGGTAATCAGACCGGCATTCTCCGCCCCTTCCGTGTAGTCGACAAAGGACAGGCTCAGTTCGTCATCTCTGGATGTATAGCCCGGTTCCTGAAGGTCATGGCCGGAATCCAGCATGATGACCGGTTTCTTGTTTCCTGACGAGCAGCCGGCCAGAAGCGCTGCCAGCGCCGCCGTCAGAAGCACCTTTCCGCAAATTGTCCTCATCTGTATTTCCCCTCCAGTTCCATCAGTTTCTCATCGGCACCGATATGATCGAGAATCATCTTCACGATATTCTCCATATCCTTTCCCTCGCGGTAATCCGCGGCGGACATGTAGTTGGCCCGCCCTTCCCGGATCAGCCGGTCAGCCGTCATGCCGGCCCGGGCCGAAGCCGGATTGTAGACAACGATCGACTTGCCGCCGTACTCCTTGACCAGCCGCATGCACGGGACATCGGTGATGCCGTCGGCCACATAGATCATCCGGGTGAACGGCACCGGCCGCAGGCTCGGATCCACGTAGGAATTCAGATCGGTATCATTGCTTTCATCCAGGACCTGCTTGTTGATCCGGAAGATATACTGCGTCTTCGTCGTGTAGTTGACGATCTGCGCCGGCCAGCGGGCAATGCCCTCCTCATCATAGAAGTACCGGCAGGCATAGATCTTGCGGAAC
>JAFWEA010000300.1 GCA_017543005.1 Solobacterium sp.
CCTGGATTCCATGCAGTCGGTCACCGGTGAACAGGCGGCGGGAAAAACCTATCTGGGCATCATGAGGGCTAACCTGGAAGTGCTCAGAACCGCTCTGAACTGAAGGAGAAAACTATGATTACATGCCGCAATCTGACCCTGGGTTATGAGGGCCAGGCAATTATAAAGGATCTGAATTTTACGGTGAAGCGGGGCGACTATCTCTGCATCATCGGTGAAAACGGGTCCGGAAAAACAACCCTGATGAAAACAATCCTGGGTCTTTTGCGGCCGCTTTCGGGAGAGATCCTGTTTGATGAAGGGCTGACGGCCGGGGCGATCGGCTACCTGCCCCAGCGCACGGATATCCAGAAGGACTTTCCGGCAACGGTAGAGGAAGTCGTGCTGTCGGGGTGTCTGCGCCGGCTGGGCAGGAAGTGGTTTTATACCGCTGCCGACAGACAGCTGGCCAGGGACAACATGGCCCGGCTGGGGATTACGGAACTGGCGGAGAAAAGCTGCCGGCAGCTCTCCGGGGGACAGCTGCAGCGGGTGCTGCTGGCCCGGGCCTTGTGCGCGGCGGACCAGGTGCTGGTGCTGGATGAACCGGTGACCGGACTGGATCCGCAGGTGACCGCGGACCTGTATCAGCTGATCAGTGAACTGAACCGGTCCGGGGTAACGATCATCATGATCTCCCATGACCTCAACGCTGCCCTGAAATATGCCAGCCATATCCTTTCGTTCAGCGACACGATCTTCTACGGTACCAGAGATGAATTTACGGCCGCGGTAAGCCGGGAGGTAAAGCATGAGCATATTTGATCTGATGGCCAGATATCTGCAGTATCCCTTTGTCCGCTATGCGCTGATTGTCGGGGTGCTGATTGCGCTGTGCTCGGCCATGCTGGGGGTTATCCTGGTGCTGAAGCGGTTCTCCTACATCGGCGACGGTCTGTCCCATGTGGCGTTCGGGGCCATGACGATTGCGACGATCACCGGCATGCTGGCGCAGAAGATGCTGATAATTCTGCCGATAACGATCCTGGCGGCAGTGCTGCTGCTCAAAGGCGGCTCCCATACGCGCATCAGCGGGGATGCCCGGATTGCCATGGTATCGGTCGGGGCGCTGGCCCTGGGTTATCTGATGATGAACGTCTTCAATACTTCGGCCAATATCTCGGCGGATGTCTGCAGCACACTGTTCGGTTCGACCTCCATCCTGACCCTGACGATTCAGGAAGTCTGGCTGTGTGCGGTGCTGTCCATTGCCGTGGTCATCCTGTTCATTCTCTTCTACAACCGGATCTTTGCCCTGACCTTCGATGAGGATTTTGCCGGGGCATCCGGTCTGAATACCAGGGCATACAACCTGGCGGTGGCAGTCATCGTGGCGGTGATCATCGTATTGGCCATGAATCTGGTCGGCTCCCTGCTGATCTCGGCCCTGGTGATCTTCCCGGCCATTTCGGCCATGCAGGTCTTCCGCAGTTTCCGTTCCGTTACAGTCTGTGCGGCCGTGTTCTCCGTATGCGGGGCCCTGGCCGGCATGATCATATCCATCCTGCAGGGAACACCGGTCGGTTCCACCATTGTCGCGGCCAACATCGTCATCTTTCTTGCGTGCATGGTGATCAGCCGGATCACCGGGAGGACGTATGCGTAAATTCATTATCTGTGCCATGAGTGCGATCCTGCTGGGCGGGTGTGCCGCCAGGGACAAGACCCCGGTACCGAAAGAGGTGCCGCAGATCGAGAGTGCCATCCCGGCCGATATGGACCTGACTTTCATGAGCAATACCGTGCTGATGTCGGAAGTGACCAACATGCGGGTGCATCCGGAAGACTATCAGGACAAGGTTGTCCGTCTGGCCGGCACCTTCGGCGTGCAGCAGGATGTATCGAACAAAAGTGTCATTTACAACTGTGATATCACCGACGGCACCGGCTGCTGTCCGTCCGGCAGTTCGATCCAGCTGTTTTTCGAAGAGGAACCGGAGAACCTGCCGACTCTGGGGGAAAACATCATCGTCCAGGGCGTGGTAAACTATGACAAGGGCACCTATTACATGAATATGCAGCTGCTGCATGCGGAGATCTGGACATATGACTGATAAAAGATGGAAAAAAACGCTCTATGCCGTGCTGATCCTCGGCATGATCCAGAATACGATCGGCCTGGGCTGTGCGAAAAAACCGGCCCCGGCCCCGGTGACAGCCACCGCTGAGCCGCAGGGAACCCTGGTGCCGATTGAAAGCCTGCTCAATGACGAGACCCCGGAACCGGAAACCCCGGCCCCGGAAGAAACAGCGCCGGTCACGGAAGAAGCCCCGGACCTGCTGAATGAAGGCGCGGAAGAAACGGGCGATGAGGTCATGGACATGACCTTCATGAGCAGCACGGTCATCTACAGCGAAGTGCTGAACATGATGACCAATCCGGAAGAATATGCCGGCAGGACCATCCGCATCACCGGGCTGTTTGCGACCGGTGAGGATGACAACGGCAACCTGGTGGTCGGGTGCATCATTCCGGATGCGACCCAGTGCTGTGCGCAGGGCGTGCAGTTCTTCTGGAACGGGGAACACAAGTATCCCGATGACTATCCCCAGGAAGGCGAGACCATTACCGTGGAAGGTGTCTTCGATTACGAGGATGCGGGGTATACAATCCTTCTGAAACTGAGAGATGCGGAACTCTGGCGGGGCATTCAGCCGCGGCAGGGATAAACCCGCATCTTTTTTTCAAATATGTTATGGTATTCGTAGAGGAGAAAGAAAAATGAAGAGAAAATATCTGATGACCGCAGCCCTGGCCCTGGCCATGGCGGCATGTTCTTCAGCTCCAAAACCGCGTGATATCCTGCTCAATGCCTTCAAGAAGAGTCAGGATCTGACCTCTTCCACCATGACGGGCACGATGAACATCGGCCTGAAGATGGACGAGATGGATCTGACCATCCCGGCAGATATGGTGATCAAGACAGATACCGCCGGCACGAAGGACCGCGCGGATGACAGGAATTATGTCGAGATCAGCATGAGCCTGTTCGGAGAGAGTCTTGATATGAATATCTGGATGGCCGACGGGATGATGTATATCGATGACGGCACAAACAAGAGCTGCTCGGAAGCGGATCTGTCCACTCTGGATCAACCCGAGGTGGAGCCGGGTGTGATCATTGACAAGATCTTCAAGGATATCGACAAGACCCCGGTGGAAAAAGACGGGGACAGACAGATCCTGAACCTGACCATCGACAAGGAAGGTTTGTTGGAACTGTATGGCGAACTGCTGAAGCAGAGCGAAGAAGTGGATGCGATTGAAGATGTGATGGATACGCTGGAAGATGCCATGGAAATCATCAACTTTGATGCGTTCCGGGTCGTCGTGGACAAGGACGGCTATGTTGAAAACGTCAATACCACAGCGTCCGGCAACAGCGAGGGCGTGGATATGTCGATCGCCCTTGACCTGACAGTCAGTGACCGCAACAGCACTGTGATTCCGGACTTTGATCCGGCGGAATTCAGACATGTGTCGGATCTGGAAGAAAGCCTGCCGGCGGTCGATGACGTAGCCGAGCCGGAAAAGGCTGACGAAGAGATGCTGGACGATTATACGCTGGAAGTGGAATTCGATGACGGCACAGCCATCCGGGTGCACTCGCCGGAGGAGCAGGGCGTCTATTGCTACTTCGATGATGAACAGCAGGGCCTGTTCTTCTTCAATGATGAAACAATGCTGGCCCAGGGCTTATTCCTGCCGCTGGATCTCGGCGAAGAGATCTTTGCGGATATCAACGGGGATGCCGAAAACTACCGGATCATTGATCAGGGTTCAGCCGGACAGAGCGGCAAGGCCCTGACGGCAGTTGCCCTGGCGGAAACCGACATCATGGAAAAAGATGCGCTGTTTACCGTATGTGTCTTCCCGGATGCGCAGCTGAGCCTGGTGGTCTTCGGGGACGGCATGGCGGAAGAAGACTTCGTCAAGCTGATGAACGGGGTTGTCTAC
>JAFWEA010000301.1 GCA_017543005.1 Solobacterium sp.
GGATCCTTGGAGCGCAAGGCGGACAGATGGGCCAGGCCCATGAAGTACTCATCCCAGCTGAGTGTATCCTGACGTTTCGGCATTATGAACCCTCCTTCACAACCGCTTCTATATATCCTTCCGTGCCGTAAAGCTGATCCAGCTTTTCAGCCATATGTTCACTGTGTGTACTCAGACCAAGTCTTGATGTTTCCTTCAGCAGCGAAAGATCCGAACCGATGTAGCGCTCATTCTGCCCGATCGCAAAGCTGTCCCTACCCAGCCAGATCATTGCCCCAAGCAGGATGACCAGCGCCAGTGAGCAGTTGGTCTTCAGGCTGCTGCCCCTGCCCGGCTTGAGAATGATTCCCAGCAGAGCCCCGGTCACAAAGCCGCCGATATGGGCCAGATAGGCAATATTCGGCATGAAGTTGATCATCAGGTTGACCATCAGCATCTCCATGATCATGTTCCGGTATGCCGGGATCCGCATGCCGCCGGCCTGCACCACCAGCATGATGTATGCCGCCATCAGCCCGTACAGCCCGCCGGACAAGCCAACCACGATTGTGTTGCCGCCGCGGATCAGCTGGAACAGCGACCCGCCGGCAATCGACCCGCAGAGGATCAACGCATACCGCAGACGGCCGTATTCCCGTTCCAGCAGCGGTCCGGTATTGCTGAAGGAAAACAGATTCATCATCAGATGCCAGACACTGACATGCACCAGGCCGACCGATACCAGCCGCCACCATTCCCCGGCCAGCACAAACGGCTTGTAATAAGCCCCGAGGAAAATGGCCTTTTCAATCTTGGAAAGGTTCAGCGGGGCCAGATGGATCGCAGCAAACACCAGCACACAGAGCACCGTGATGACCATCGTGACCTTTGCTTCTTTCAGCCGGTTCCAATTCATACTTCCCCCTGACGCAGACGTTCGAGCAGTTCATTGAAATAATCCGGCAGCGGCGCCGTAAAGGTCATTTCCTGCCCGGTGCGGGGATGCACAAAGGTCAGCTGATAGGCATGCAGCACCTGTCCCTGGGTATCCATGATCCGGCAGGGCCGGCCGTATTTTTCATCCCCCATCACGGGATGGCCGATATATTTCATATGCACGCGGATCTGATGGGTCCGACCGGTTTCCAGCCGGCACTGAACCAAAGTCGCGCCGCGGAAGCGCTCAACCACATGAAAATGCGTTCTGGCTTCCCGGCTGTTCTTCGGCGTCACCGTCATCCGCTGGCGGTCTTTGGGATCGCGCCCGATCGGCGCATCGATCAGGCCGTCATCATGATCGAGTTTACCGGTCACCACGGCCAGATACTCCCGGTGGCAGGTCTTGTTTTCCAGCTGGGCGGCGATGGCCTCATGGGCAAAGTCATTCTTGCAGGCAACGATGCAGCCGGTGGTGTCCTTGTCAATGCGGTGGACAATCCCGGGCCGCAGTTCGCCATTGATGCCGGAAAGATCTTTGCAGTGATACAGCAGCGCATTTACCAGCGTACCGCTGTAAGCCCCCGGCGCCGGATGGACAACCATCCCTTTCGGCTTGTTGATGACAATGACATCACTGTCTTCATACAGGATATCGAGCGGGATATCCTCGGCTTTCATCTCCACCGGCACCGCTTCCGGAATCAGCACTTCGATCTGATCCCCGGCTTCGGTCTTGTAACTGCTTTTGGCCGGTTTGCCGTTGACCGTCACCTTGCCCTCTTCAATCAGCATCTGCAGCCGGGATCTGGAAAGATCCGTACAGCCGCTCAGATACCGATCGAGCCGGATGCCTTCCTCTTCCACTGTCAGCAGCAGCCGGTTCATGCCTTTTTCTCCTTCTCCGGCAGCAGCATCTCCAGAAACAATAGACCCACGCCGATGCACAGGGCCATGTCAGCCACATTGAAGACCGGAAAATCATAGCCGAAGATATAGAAATCCAGAAAATCCCGGACCGCCCCGATCACCAGCCGGTCATACAGGTTGCCGGCCGCCCCGCCGATCATCAGGCACAGGGCAATCCGGTACAGTTTTGTCTGATCCTTTCCCTTGAGCAGAGCATACAGCAGACCGCCGATCA
>JAFWEA010000302.1 GCA_017543005.1 Solobacterium sp.
CTCGCCAAATGATCTGGCCTCGAGAATCATGACGCCGACACCCATGCCGCGGAACAGCGCAAAGAAGATGCTGGCAATTCTGGTGCCCATGCCGTAAATCGAAATATCATCTACGGCCATTCTGCCGATGTAGCTGGTCAGTATGGTACTGGACAGCATCATCAGGGAATACTCGATCATGATCGGAATCATGATCTTCATGATCCGGCCGTCAATTTCTCTTGTCGTCACTTTTTCTGTCAGGGTCATCCGGTTCTTCCTTCCCGCAAAGAAAACAGAGCCTCTCTGCTTTGCCTATAGCAGTAATCATAATATTTTATATAGAAGAAAAACAAGGTTTTGCCTGCATGTTTTCCAGATGACAAAGGCAGCCGCCGGCTGCCTTTTGGGTTATTCTTCTTCGTCCCCGAGGATCGTGAGGTTCCCGGTGAATTTCTGCAGTCCGTCACGGCTGCCGACGATGCAGTACGGTGCCTCTTGCAGCGTATTGCTTACCTTTGCGGCCGCTGCCTGCAGCTGTTCTGCCGTTGTATGCAGCACTTCCGCGCGGATCCGGCAGCGGTCTTCCCAGGCCATGCCGGAAAGCCAGCGCACATCCGCGCTCAGCACTTTGCCCATCGGTGACTGCAACGGTTCCATGTTGGAAATCGTGCCGATGATATAGGATTCCAGTTCCCCTTCCGAAAGACCCATGTCACGGATGACCGGGCCGGCCGACCGGAATGCCTTCAGGGCATTGGCCGGATCCGGATCGCGGTAGGAATAGGCCCCGATCATGCCGTTGGGGTTGATGGAGAACCCGGTCCCGTAGGCTCCGCCCTTGACCCGCACTTCATTCCAGAGATAGTCATAGGTCGCAATCTGGCCGAACACCCTCAGGGCCCCGTCATAGTCACCCATGTCCGCGGCGGTGGCGCCGAAGAAGATCTGGGCCGGGATGGCAATGCCTTCATTGCGCTTTTCCAGCAGCGGATAGCGGACCACGCCCGGCTGGAAGTCATTCACCGGCAGGGCCTTCACGAGTTTGTCCAGTTCCGGCAGGGTTTCTTCGCCGGTGATGCTGACGGTCAGACGGTTCTTGTTCACAAGGATCTCCCGGAACATGTCGGCATCGTTCAGGAACGCTTCCATCATGTCCTGATCTTCACTCAGCTTCTTCTGCCACATGGCATAGGAGTAGCCGCCGGCAAATTCCCGGCCGGCCCCGGCCGCGCTGCTCATGGCCGATGTGCGCATCATGGCAAACGAGTGACCGGCATTGATCATCGCCTGCCGCATGCTTTCCACATACTGCTGGACCAGCGGCTGGACGGTTTCCTTGGTAAATACGGTTTCCTGCAGCACTTCCAGAATCAGCTCCCGCGCCTTGGCCGCGTTTTTCTCAAGCATGCTGACGGATACCTGCAGCACCGGCAGGGCCGCGTCGGTGCGCTGCTGCGGCGACAGGGATTCGACACTGAAACTGAGCACGCCGAGATTGCCCTGGATTTCTTCCTGCAGCTGGGCCACCGTATGACGGGCGGTCGGCAGCTGGGTCAGCAGGCGGGCAAACAGTGACACTCCCGACAGATCATCCCGGCGGATACCGGCCAGGTTGAAATAGAGATTCCAGTAGACAATGCCGCTCTCGGTCCGCGGATACTGCAGTTTGGAAATATAATGCCAGTTCGAGACTTCCGGTTCATAGCGGCGCGGTTCCGGTGCGATATCACTGAGGCTCAGGGTCGGGATTGTAGCTGCTGCTTCCGGGCTGTCCGGGGTAGCCTGCCAGACATCCAGTTCCTGATTGAAGCGGATCCGCTCTTTCTTTTCTTCAGCGCTCCAGCCGGCTGCGATCTTCTGCAGCCGCTGCTTCTCTTCTGCCCGGCGCTTTGCCCCGAGTTCCTTCGACGGCAGGGCGGTCACTTCATTCAGCGGGCCGCTCAGGAAGGTCTTCTGCAGCAGGGCTTCGAAATATCCTTCATCGGTCTTCTTCCGCAGGCTGTCAAAGCAGGCCCCGCCGTCCAGATACAGCAGCGGATCACCGCCGTAGAGCCAGGAATTATACAGCGATTGGGCAAAGATGATGCCGGATGGTTCCTTCTTTTCCCGGTACTGGAATTCGAGCTGGTTCAAAGCCGCATGGATCTGGCTGTGGGACAGCTCGCCATCGCACAGCTTCTGCACTGCGGCCAGCAGGGCGCTCCGGGCCGCATCGATCTTTTCCGGATCCGTATTGCGCACCGACAGGATCAGCACCGGCTGCAGGATCCCGTCCAGCAGATCCAGTTCCACATCCTGGCCCAGGCCGGCGTCCAGAATCGCTTTCTTCAGCGGGGCTTCGTTCGTCCCGGCCAGCACCGAGGTCAGCACCATCCAGGCCAGGTCCTGTTCCACATCGGTATAGTCACCGACAATCGTCGCCATGGAGAACTGTGTCTTCTCGGCTTCTTCTTCCTGCGGTTCGATTTCGTAATACACCGTACGCTGCTGCGCCGGCAGGATCTTCTGCAGCGGGATATCCGCGACCGGTTCACCGGGTCCGAATTCACCCAGATACTCACTGATCAGCGCCAACACCGCCTCGATATCCAGATCACCATCCAGGAAGATCGAAGCGTTGTCCGGGTGATAGAAGCGGTCATGGGCCGCCTTGAACTGTTCATAGCTCAGTTCCGGGATCTTCTCCGGATCACCGCCGGACACGTACTGATAGCAGTTGTCCCGGAACAGCATCCGGAAGATCTCATTGACAATCGTCTCATCCACGGACGCAAAGGCACCCTTCATCTCGTTGAAGACAACACCCTTGTATTCCGGCTCATCCGCCTCACTGCGGATTTCGTAATGCCAGCCTTCCTGGGCAAAGATCTTTTCGTTTTCCTTGACGAGCGGATGGAACACCGCATCCAGATAGACCGACACGAGATTCATGAAATCCTTCGGGTTGCGGCTCGACACCGGGTACATCGTCTTGTCCGGATAGGTCATCGCGTTCAGGAAGGTCTTCATGGAACTCTTGAGCAGGTTGACAAACGGTTCGCGGACCGGATACTTCCGGGAACCGTTCAGCACTGAGTGTTCGAGGATATGGAAGACACCGGTATCGTTTTCCGGGGTCGTCTTGAACGTCACGGCAAATGTCTTGTTTTCCTCATCCCGTTTCAGCCAGATGATCTTCGTGCCGGTCTGTTCATAGGTCATCTCAATCAGGGTGCCGTCACAGTCCCGCACCGGGCGCTCACGATCCACCCGGAATCCTTTTACATTGATTTCTGTCATATTCTTCCTCACAGTTTCCACACCACCGGATC
>JAFWEA010000303.1 GCA_017543005.1 Solobacterium sp.
CAGCTTCTGCCCGAAGCTCGGCATTGCGGAAGACCCGGTCTGCGGCTCGGCCCACTGCCAGATTGCGGATTACTGGTCCGGGGTGCTCGGCCGGAAGGAAATCGAAGCCTATCAGGCCTCGGCCCGCGGCGGGTGGCTGCATTGCGAGCTGCTGGACGGCGGCCGCATTGCCCTGAGCGGTCAGGCGGTGCTGGTGGCCGTATCGGAAATCATGGCCGAACTGGCATAAACGAAAAGAGTTCATGTGCTGACATGAACTTTTCTTCTGCTTACAGATGAATATCGAACTCGGCCGGCTGGAACCGTGGACAGCAGTTTTCGTCCGTCATGATGACCGAAGCGGCCAGACGCGTGCCGATGGCACAGGCTTCGGCGATGGTCTTGCCGTAAGTCAGGCCGATCGTGACCCCTGAGAAGAAGGCGTCGCCTGCCCCGGTGGTGTCAATCACATCCACCCGCTGCGGCGGACAGACCCCGCGGACACCGTCGGCTTCGGCATAAACCGCGCCCTGGTCGCCCATGGTGATGACCATGCGCGGGATGCGGGCTGAGATGATCTTGCGGTACAGGATCTCGCTGAGCTCCTCCGGAGTTTTACCGGAGAAGTCCTCCGAGAAGTACAGGCCGGCTTCCTGGTCATTGCAGACAATACAGCCGGTCTGCTGCAGCAGGTCACGGCGCTCCATGGCAATCGACATATTGGAGACAACGGCATAGATCTGCTTGCGGTACTTGGCCGCGAGCCGGAAGATCTTTTTCAGGATGGCCGGCTCCATGTCGATTTCCACGACGATGCTGTCGGCTTTCCGGATGATCTCATCACCGTGTTCATCCAGAATATCCCCGATGGGGGAAAGATCCGGCCGTTTGGAAATCGAAGCGACAACATCACCCATGTTGTCGAAGATGGCCAGCCAGGTGCCCAGACCGTCCTCGCTGCGGACAATGTAGTCCGTGTTGACCTGGTGCCGCTGCAGCTGGGTGATGACATCCGAGCTGATGCCCGTATGATCCACCACACTGACAAAGGTCGGCCGCAGCTCCACGTTGGCGATATCCTCCGCCACATTGCGGCTTACCCCGCCATAGACCTGCACGACCCGTCCGACATTGCGGCCGGCCGGAATATACTGCGCCATGGGATACCCTTTGATATCAACAAATACTGCCCCGAAAACAACAATACCCATAAGTGTCACATCTCCTTGTGATGTATTTATTATACTGAAAAACAGCCCCTGGTTCCGATATAATACAGAAGAAAAAGAAACAGGAGAGCGGCTATGGAAACTGGAACACTGCACCCGATGATCGAAGCGGACAAGGAAGAACTTTATGCGCTGGGGAGAAAGATGTTTGCCATCCCCGAACTGGGCTATAAGGAGTACCGGACCAGGGATCTGATCCTGGCCTGGCTGCAGGAACATGGCTTTGACCGGATTGAACGCTATGGGGAAACCGGCATCATCGTCACGATCGGTTCCGGCCGGCCGTCCATCGGGCTGATCGCCGAAATGGATGCGATTCCGACCCCGGGACATCCGCAGGCCGATCCCGAAACCGGGGCCGCCCACAGCTGCGGGCACAGCACCCAGGGGGCAATCATGCTGGAAAGCCTGAAAGTGCTCAGGGAAGAGCTGAAACAGCGGACCGGCACCGTGAAGCTGTATTTCACCCCGGCTGAGGAATTCACGGACATTGCCTTCCGGCGGGAATACATCCGCTCCGGCAAGGCAAAGTATTTCTCCGGGAAGATCAATATGCTGATGGACGGGATCTTCGATGATTCGGATGTGCTGATCCACCTGCATGCGATGGGCCGCTATGAAGGTCACCGCTTCTCGGTCGGCAGCACCCTGGCCGGCTTTGTATACAAGGAAATTACCTTCCACGGCACTGCCAGTCATGCGGCCGTCAACCCGGACAAGGGCGTCAACGCGCTGAATATGTTTGCCCTGTTCCAGGCCGCCGTCGGCATGCTCAGGGAGACGTTTGTGGACGAAGACAAGAACCGGGTGCACGGCATCATCGTCAAGGGCGGCAGCACCGTCAATTCCATCCCGGATGAAGTGGTCTATGAATGCTATGTCAGATCGTTCAAGCCGGACAATCTGCTGGCCCTGTCGGCGAAGATTGACCAGGCGGCCAGACACTGTGCGGCAGCGCTTGGCGGTACGGCCACAGTCAGTGAACTGCCGGGTGACCTGCCGTTCTATCAGAATGAAGACCTCAACAAGGTAATCTACCGGAACATGCTCCGGCATACCGTGCCGGCAGAGATCCTGACGGATGAGCGCAGTGTCGCGGCCGGGGACATCGGTGATGTCGGGTGCTTCTTCCCGGCTGTACAGTTCGGCTATACCGGTTTTGAAGGCTACTGCCATGGCCGCAGCATGTGTGTCATTGACGAACGGGAAGTCTATGCCGTCCCGGCGGATATTGTCGTCGGCACCGTAACGGAACTGCTGGATCACCCGGAAGAAGTCGAAACGATCAAGGCGAACTTCAAGCCGGCCATGACGAAGGAGGAATACCTGCGGCATCTGGAGGGCGGCGAATGAGCATCCAGGACAGAATCAACCGCTACTGGTCCATGCGGGCTGTCGAGTTCGGCGATGAGACCATGGAAGAGCGGACCCTGCCGGCTTTTGAAGCCTGGCAGAAGGAGATTGTTTCGCGCCTGCCGGAACAGGAAACAATCAAGGCACTGGATCTTGGCTGCGGGCCGGGCTTTGCGGCGATGATCCTGCGGGAAG
>JAFWEA010000304.1 GCA_017543005.1 Solobacterium sp.
TCATTGCGAACATCTCTGCGAAAGAAATGAGTGGAGGTGTTTTTTTATGATGAATTATAAGAACGTGGAAGTGCTGCTGAACGCGGACGCTTCCGACCGTTACCGGCAGGAATGGCAGAGCTATATCCGCAGCCGCAAGGAAGTTTACCGGAACCTGGTGAATGAGCATCTTGACAGCAACATGGTCTCGGAAGCCAACTGGATCCTGCGCAGCCATTATTCGTCCGGCGAGGAGATGGGCCTGAATATCGTGCCGGGTGACATCTGCTATACGGATTTCGGCCAGGCCTATCTGAATGAGACGGGCTATCAGCACTTCGGCATTGTCATGGCGGTGTGCCGGCGCAAGGCCCTGGTCATTCCGATGACCAGCAATCCCGTGCAGTATGCCAAGGCCTACGATGCCCGGGAGAACCCGGCCGGCCGGAAACATCTGATGCGGCTGGGAAAAATCGAGCCGATGAACCGGCCGAGCGTGCTGTTTCTCAACGACATGAAGTTCATCAACACCGCCCGGGTCATCGATGTCAAGGCGCACCTGGACGTGCACAGCGCCCTGTTCCGGCGCATCCAGCAGCGCATGCTGGAGGTGCTCTTCAGCCGGGAAGGGTGGCAGGAAACCGGTCCCGGACAGCCGGATGATCAGGGTCACGGGGAGAATTAATATCTGCCCGGCCGGATACCTGTTAATATGAAACTATGGATCTGAAACAGTATACAGGCAGGTGGCTGGTCGGGGTGTCCGCCGGTCCGGATTCCATGGCATTATTGGCAATGTGCGTGGAAGCGGGGCTGGATGTGGCGGCGGCCCATGTGAACTATCACCACCAGAAACAGGCCGAACAGGAAGAAGAATATCTGCGCAGCTGGTGTACTGAGCGGCAGGTGATGCTGCATGTGCGCAATGACGCTTTTGCGCCGGCCGGGAATTTCGAGGCGGCAGCCCGGGAATGGCGGTATGCGTTTTTTGCGCAGCTGTGCCGGGAATACGGTTACCGCGGGGTGATGATCGCCCACCAGCAGGACGACCAGATCGAAACCTTCCTGCTGCAGCAGGAACGGGGGCAGATCCCGGAAACCTGGGGCCTGGCCGCCGAGACGGTCTATGCCGGCATGCGGGTCGTACGGCCGCTGCTGGGCTATACACGAAAACAGCTTACGGATTACTGTGAGGCAAAGGGCATTACGTATTATCTGGATGAAACCAATGACAGCGATGAATATACCCGCAACCGGATCCGCCATACGGCGGTCGAACCGATGACGCCGTTTGAACGGCAGATGGTGCTGCGGGAGATCGCAGCCCTGAATGCCGAATGGAAGGAAAGACGCTGCCGGGTGAAGACCGAGATCCGGGAAGAGAAAATCGATCTTGCCCGTTACCGCCGGCTGGAGATGACCGACCGGCTGACCCTGCTCAGGATGTTCCTGAAGGACAGCGGGGCCGGGGCGTCGTGGTCGGCGAAATATCTGGAACAGATCGATGAGATCATCCTGAAACAGAAGGATTTCCAGATTGAACTCAATGACCGGCAGCTGGTGCCGGATCAGGGCTTCCTGCGCTGTCTGCCAGTATATAAGCCATATGAAACGGTGTTTGCGGACAAAGCGGCCATGCGCTGGCAGGCGTACGGCCATTTTGCCATCCAGCCGGGCACCCCGGGCGTCAACGCCGTCACCCTGCAGGACAGCGACTTTCCGCTGACGATCCGCAGCTGGCAGGCCGGGGACAAAATCCGGCTGCGCTTTGGCACCAAGAGCGTGCACCGCTTCTTCATCGACCGGCATATTCCCCGCTGGCAGCGGGCTCTCTGGCCGGTGGTGGTCAATGCCGGCGGCATGGTAATTCTCGTGCCGGGACTGGGCTGTGATACCGATCATTATTCTATAAAGCCTGATTATTGTGTGCTACAATTGACAGATAGCGAGGGAGTTGTCAGAAATGCATAAGAACGTCAAAAAGATCCTTTTTACCGAAGCAGAAATCAAAGCCAGAAGTGCGGAACTCGGGGCGGCCATTACGGAAGATTACCGCGACCGGGAAAGGCCGCCGCTGCTGGTAGCACTGCTGCGGGGATCGGTGCCGTTTCTGTCCGAACTCATCAAGCATATCGATCTCGATATCCAGTACGATTTCATGGATGTGACCAGTTATGCCGGGACGGAATCCGCCGGTGACATCAAGATCCTGAA
>JAFWEA010000305.1 GCA_017543005.1 Solobacterium sp.
GCAGATGCCGAGCATCAGACCGCCGCGGTCATCCAGCAGGGCATGTACCTGTTCCTTGATCTGCGGGTTGCGGAAGAAGGCCGTAATCAGCTTGGCCGAGCCTTCCGGTTCGTCACCGCCGGCAAAGCCGCCCGGCACCGCTACCATCTGAGCTGTCTTCAGCTTGGCCGCAAATTCTTCGACCGAAGCCGCAACATCATCTGCCGTCAGGTTCCGCAGCACAATGATTTCCGCATCTGCGCCGGCTTCAATGAAGGCCCTGGCTGTGTCGTATTCACAGTTGGAGCCCGGGAACACCGGGATCAGTGCCTTCGGCTTGCCGGTGAGAATCCGGGAAGCCGCCTTAGTCTTCTTCTCGGTATGGTAGGTATAGACCTTCGGCTCGGCTTCGTTTTCCTTTGCCGGTCTGGTAGGATAGATGCTTTCCAGCACGCCGGCATTGAGCTGCCAGAGTTCGTCAATGGATACCCAGTCATTGCCGATGCGGACCTGTTTCCGCTCGGTGGTCCGGCCGATCAGTTTGCCGCAGCCGCATTCCTCATCCAGTTCGGCAACGATGGCACCCGGCATTGCCTGATACCAGTTAATGCCGTCGAGCTTGCTGTCAAAGCCGATCTCATTGCCGAAGGACATCTTGACGACCGCTTCCGCCAGGCCGTTTTCCACAGCCCAGGCCGCCTTGACATGACCGGCCGCCGCCAGTTCATGGAAGCGGGTGTACATTGCTGTCTTCTCTTCCGGGGTAGCCCCGTCAAACAGGACAACCGGATGATTGGCTTCCTTGAATTCCGTGGTCAGGACTTCCCGGGCCAGCAATGGGGCAATCGCAAACGAGATCAGGGTCGGCGGGACATCCTTGTCCAGGAAGGTGCCGGACATCGAGTCCTTGCCGCCGACGGCTGCTGCCTGCAGTTCCATCTGGGCATCCAGGGCACCGAGCAAGGCACTGAACGGCTTGCCCCAGCGCTCCGGTTCATCCCGCAGTTTTTCAAAGAATTCCTGGAAGGTCAGATAGATCTTCTTCCAGTCTGCCCCGGCTGCGACCAGTTTCGCGGCCGAAACGTAGACGTTGTTATAGGCACCCTGATACGGATCCTGTGTCATCTGATCCGGGTCAAAGCCCCAGGTCATGACGCTGGCCTGTTCAGTCTGCTGATCCGGCTGCACCGGGAACAGCGAGGCCATGACCTGCGCCGGGGTTCTCTGCAGTTTGCCGCCAAACGGCATCAGGACCGCCATCGCACCGACGGTGTTGTCAAACCGCTCGGTCAGACCCTTGCGGCTGGCACACTTCAGGCTGGAAGCCATATCCCGCAGGGACCGGAAACCGACATCAGTGAGGCCGGCACGGTTCTTTTCCGGTACGGCTACAGTTGTGTGCTTGGCAGCGCCGTTGGTATTCAGGAAAGCCCGGGACAGATTGACGATTGTGCTGCCCTTCCATTCCATGACCATGCGCGGATCTTCGGTAACGACCGCAACCCGGTAGGCCTCGAGGTTTTCCTTGTGTGCTTCTTCGATGAACTTCGCTTCGTTTTCCGGTGCCAGCACGACCGCCATGCGCTCCTGGGATTCAGAGATGGCCAGTTCGGTGCCATCCAGACCTTCGTACTTCTTGCGGACTGCGTCGAGGTTGATCTGCAGGCCGTCAGCCAGTTCGCCGATGGCGACACTGACACCGCCGGCCCCGAAGTCGTTGCAGCGCTTGATCAGTTTTGTGACTTCCGCGTTATGGAACAGGCGCAGGATCTTTCTTTCTTCCGGCGCGTTGCCCTTCTGGACTTCGGAAGCCATGGTCTCCAGGGACTTCAGGTTATGGCTCTTGGAGGAACCGGTGGCCCCGCCGATGCCGTCCCGGCCGGTCCGGCCGCCCAGCAGGACGACCACATCACCGGCAGCCGGACGCTCACGGACAACGTTTTCCGCCGCGGCAGCGCCGATGACCGCACCGCATTCCAGCCGCTTGGCCACGAAGCCGTCATGGTACAGTTCCGCCACATGCCCGGTCGCCAGACCAATCTGGTTGCCATAAGAGGAGTAGCCGGCAGCGGCCGTCTGGGCGATCTTGCGCTGCGGCAGCTTGCCCGGCAGGGTGTCGGACAGCGGTGCCCGCGGATCAGCACCGCCGGTCAGCCGCATGGCCTGATGCACATAGACCC
Source organism: Solobacterium sp. (assembly GCA_017543005.1). Taxonomy (GTDB): domain Bacteria; phylum Bacillota_I; class Bacilli_A; order Erysipelotrichales; family Erysipelotrichaceae; genus Bulleidia. Next base: position 2,160 of record JAFWEA010000305.1, read on the forward strand.
GGCCGGACAGCGGGTCACGGATACAGCCGCCGATGCAGGTTGTCGCACCGCCGAACGGTTCGATTTCCGTCGGATGGTTGTGCGTCTCGTTCTTGAACATCAGCAGCCAGTCTTCTTCCTTGCCGTCGACAACTGCCGGGACATGAATCGAGCAGGCATTGACCTCTTCGGATTCATCCAGTTCCGGCAGAAGATTTCTCTTCTTCAGGGTTTTTGCCCCGATCGTGGCCAGGTCCATCAGGGTTTCCGGACGGGTCTTTGCCTTTTCGCCGTATACTTCCTGCCGCAGAGCCTGGTAGCGCTCATAGGCAGCCTTTACCTTTTCATCTTCGATGGTCACGGCATCGATCTGCGTGCCGAAGGTGGTATGCCGGCAGTGATCGGACCAGTAGGTATCAACGACCCGGATTTCCGTTACGGTCGGATCCCGCTTTTCCTCATCCCGGAAGTAAGCCTGCAGGAACTTCAGATCATCCAGATCCATGGCCAGGCCCATACTGCCGAGCAGTTCCTTCAGGCCGGCATCATCCAGACCGATGAAGCCTTCCGCGGTTGCCACATGATCCGGAGTGGCATATTCCATCTTCAGGGTTTCCGGCAGGTCCAGGGAAGCTTCCCGGGTTTCGACCGGGTTGATGACATGATGCTTGATCATGTCAATCTCTTCTGCCGAGAGATCACCGTAAATCAGATAAATGCGGGCAAAGGCAACCAGCGGTCTGTCCTGCTGGCTGAGCAGCTGGATGCACTGGGCTGCACTGTCGGCCCGCTGATCAAACTGGCCCGGCAGGGCTTCCACGCCGAAGACGGCACAGGTTCCTTCTGTGTCCATGTCGGCTGTGACAATATCAAGCTGCGGTTCGGAGAAGATGGTCCGCTTGGCCTGTTCAAACAGGTCCGGATCAATCCCTTCCACATCGTAGCGGTTCAGAATCCGCACATTGCGGAGATTCTTCAGACCCAGGAACGAGCGGAAATCCGCCAGGGCCCCGGCCGCTTCCGGGGCGAACCCCGGCTTCTTTTCTACATATACGCGATAAACCATTTCATTCCTCCCCGCACTGCAGTGCGCGCTGTCCGATGTCATGCCGGTAGTAGGCATTGGCAAAACTGACGCCTTCCACCTTGCGGTATGCTTCCTCAACCGCTTCCTTCAGAGTATCGGCAACCGCCGTCACCCCCAGCACCCGGCCGCCGCTGTTGACCAGCACGCCGTCCTTCAGCTGCGCTCCGGCCACGGTTACATTGGCCCGGACATCTTCCCGGATGGTGATCGGATTGCCCTTTTCATAACTCAGCGGATAGCCGTCCGAAGCGACCACGACACAGCAGGAAGCCTTGTCGGAGAACTTCACTTCCACCTGGTCGAGGGTGCCGTCAGTGGTGGCTTTCATGATGGTCAGCAGATCCGATTCCAGCAGCGGCAGGACCGCCTGGGTTTCCGGATCGCCGAAGCGGGAATTGTATTCGATGACCTTCGGCCCGTTCTTTGTCAGCATCAATGAGAAGTACAGACA
>JAFWEA010000306.1 GCA_017543005.1 Solobacterium sp.
CGAACAAGAAATCCACCTATGTCACCGTGCACCGGGAAATGGCCTACAAGGGCACATATTCCTACAACGGCAATGGGGACGGCTGGATCCGGGTGAAGCTGAACGGCTTTGACGGCTATATCAGCCTGAAGAATGTTGATCTGGTACCGATGAAGGCTGTCAGTGAAGATATTCCGATGACCCTGGGCGGCAATTCCACCTATATGGGCGGTGAAGATCCGTTCAAGGTTCATGTCCGCCAGGCATATTACCGGGTGGAACGGGGCGGAAACTATAAGGATCTCGTGTATCACTGCTTCAGCGGCTGGCCGTCCAACGGTGAGTATCCGGCCGAGTGGACGTTCCGCGTCGGCCCGGCAGCGGACTGGATGAATTACGGCGATATCTATTACAGTGATGACGGCTATACGTTCTGCACGGACCGTTATTACAGCCAGGTGGCCGGCACGTATTATGGCTACTACCAGTTCATGCCGCTGCGCACCCGGAGTGCGATTCCGGCGGAAGTCTATGACAAGTACCTGCAGACCAAGAATATCGACGGCAGCAGCGTGCTGTGGGGCAAAGGACCGGTCTTTGTGCAGGCCCAGGAAGAATTCGGCATGAACGCCCTGGCAGTCTATGCCATGGCCTGCCTGGAATCCGCCTACGGCACCAGCCAGTACGCCGTGCAGCGCAACAACCTGTTCGGCTGGAGTGCCTTTGACTCTGATCCGAATCAGGCAAGCTGGTTCAAATCACCGGATCAGGCCATCCGCGAACACATGGGCATCAACCTGCGCGGTTTTGTCGATATCAATGACTTCCGCTTCTTCGGCGGCCATCTTGGCAACAAGGGTTCCGGCATCAATGTCAAATATGCCGGTGATCCGTACTGGGGTATGAAGATTGCGGCCCTGGCCTATGAAATCGATAAATGCGCCAATGATTATAACGGCAGTCTGACCGACTTCAACCGGGCTTCCCTGGGCATTGTAGCCAATGACAGCCGGGTGGATGTGCGTAAGGCCATCAACGGCAATGCGCTTTACAATACGGCCTATGGCGCCACTTACCAGAAGAACCATACCGTTACCATTCTTTCCGAAAGCAGCGGCTGGTATGAGATCCAGTCAACCAATATCCTGGAGGGCGGCAGTGTCCGCAGCCTGCAGGATACCGGGCTTTTGAACTATGACTGGAATACAAACGTCGGCTGGCTGCCGAAGGATGAAGTAACCCGCATCAACAGCACGATTACGCTGCTGGCCAACAAGGGTGATACCCCGACCGGTGATTTCACCGGCACGCTGACTTCGGCGCAGCTGGATGGCAGTACGCTGCATCTGGCCGGGGAGGCATACCGTCCGGGCATCTATGTGACGGACGAAAACAAGGCTGAACATGAACTGAAGGTACTTGATGAAGTGTTCAATGAGGCCCAGTCACTCAAACCGGCCTTGACGGTCACCAACAATGACAGAATTGCCTGGAAGGGTGATCTGGATCTGTCCGGACTGAAGGAAGGCATATACATCTTCCGGCTGGATGCACATTATTCGCTGTATTCTGCCTATGATGATACGTACCGGCTGGTGCTGGGCAAGGATACCGAGCAGAAAGCCGATCAAGGCGGCAGAACCTATCAGCTTAAGGATGAGGGCGGCCTTTTGACTCTGCGGATCAGTCCTATCAGCTGCGGTACCGGTGCATCCTATGACGGTCAGACAGACGCATGTGTCTGCGATACCGGTTATGAGAACTGGACAGCCGGCAAGGGCTGCACGCTCAAGCCGCCGGCTGACAATTCCAAGCTCATGCAGGGTGTGGAAAAGACAGCGTATGATGAGAAAACCGCCACGGTCACAGTGGAAGGCATGGCCTTCCTGACCGGCATGAATGCCGGCGCCGATGCCGATATCGAGCACAAACTGATCCTGGTGGATATGGATACCCGTGAGGAAACGGTTCTGGAAACAGAAACGCTGTTGTATGAACCGGCCCTGAACTTCGGGGACGGCTATGACTACAGCCGCATCCGCTACCGGGCTTTGATCCCGCTGGCCGGCACCGACGGGCATGAATACTATCTGAAGATCCGGGTCAGAAACGGTGAGGCGGTCAGGGAGAAGATGCTGATCACCAATGATGCCGCGCTGGATATCGAAGACATGCACCAGGGGGACTGGACAGTCAGACTGTTTGCCAATCCGGCAGCGAACTTCCGGATGGAACTGATTTCGCGGATTACCGGGGTGGATCGTTCCCTGATCAAAAAACCGACCCGCCGGCCGTCAGTGTATGGTGAAACCGTGATCGCAATCAAGGATGAAAAGCTGACGATTGACGGCCTCGGGTTTATTACCAACACCTATATCAACGAGGAAAACAAGCCGGATTACGCGATCCTGCTGGAAGATGAAGCAGGTTCCATTACCCGGGTCGAGGCGGTGAATAAGGCCTGTTCCGTGGATCTGGCAGCCCTGCGCAAGACGAAGTATACAATTCATCAGGCCTGCTTCGATTTCACAGCCGAACTGAGTGAACTGGCTCCGGGCAGCTACCGGATGTATCTGGATATCGGCACCGATGCCGCCCGTGATATTTTCGAACTGTACAACTATCAGGAAAGCGAGCTGCCGGAGGAAACAGCCGGCACCAGGACATACCGGATTGTGAAGACAAAAGGGCACAGCCAGTATATTCTCGAGATCACGGATTCATCCGTGCAGGCAGCCCCGCTGCAGGCCCTGAGCATGGGTGCTCCGGACAGTGCGGAAGCTGATCTGCCGGCAGAAGAACAGCAGGTGAGTGAAGAAGCACAGCCGGAAGTCCCGGCAGAAACCACCGAAACAGAAGAACCAAATGAAAACGAGGAGGGTTAACTCCTCGTTTTTCTGTCAGGCGTTGATCAGGAAGGTTGCGTGTTCACAGACACAGGCCTTGATCTGCTGGCCATGGACTTCACGCACTTCCGGCTCGATTTCCCCGTTCAGCACCTTTTTGGCGTCGGCAATCAGGGCCGGGACCAGGTCCGGGGTAACCGGGAAGGCAGCGTGCGAAGGGTAGATATAGTCAAACTCATCGAGTCTGGCGGCGAGGCGTTCCAGGGAAGCGACATAGGAAGGCAGGTCGCGGTGCAGGCCGAACATGTAAATCTGGCCGGTCTGAATCGGATCACCGCTGATCAGGGCCCGGTATTTCCGGTCCAGGATGGCAATGGAGCCGGGGGTGTGGCCGGGCAGGTGAATGATTTCCAGCTCCCGCTCACCAAGATCCATCACATCGCCTTCCCAGACATACCGGACAGTGCCCGGATGCTTCTGGATATTATGATAGACAACGCCTTCCGACGGATGCATCCAGCACCAGTCAAAGGCCGCATTGCCGGCAATGTGGTCACGGTCGGCGTGGGTATTGAGCAGTTCCAGCGGCAGATCGGTTACGGACTCTGCCAGTTCCCTGGCGTTCGGGGTCATCATGCCCGAGTCGATCATCAGGGCCTTGTCCTTGCCGGTCAGCAGAAAGAACCTGACACCTTCTTCTTCAAACCGCCAGGTCTGGTCATTGATCTTAATGATATCTGTCATGTGTAAACCTCCTGTTACTTTCATTATAACGAAAACGGACCCCGCAGGGTCCGTTATCTTACTGATCAGGCTGGAAAATATAGATGTGAATGACGGTCCGGCTGTCAATCTCAGCCCCGTTGGGAGCCGGGTCGATCTTCTGAATCCCGTTCTGGTTGGAATAGCCGGAGTCACCGCCGGTCGGGACCGGGATGATATCCAGGTTATGGAAGCCGGCATTGTTGAAGAGGGAAGTCATATTGGCGACGTTGTCGCTGTAGCTGAAATCGCTGTAGATGGAAAGCGGGATGTTCGGCAGGGTAGCCATCGGGACCGGTTCCGGACCATCGCTGTAACGGATGGTGACGGTGGTGCCGGCTGATTTTTTTGTGCCGGCGGCGGGATCCTGGGCAAACACGGTATTGGCCGCGTAGTCATTGCTGTAGCCGATATTCTGCACTGTTACCTTGAAGCCGGCGCCTTCCAGGGCAGTCTTTGCCGCATCCGGGGTCATCCCGCTGACATTCGGGATGGCAATGACCTTGCCGGAGGAGACGCTGCAGGAGATGTTCTTGCCGCTGAGGGAACAGTTGATGATCTGTCCGGCGTCATAGGCATCGCTTTCCGTCTGGGTGGCGGAGACCTTCCAGCCGGCTCCGAGACTGTTGGCCGAACTGATCGCGGACTGCAGGGCCGTGTAGGAGGCCCCGGCAGAATACAGGGACGCATCCGGGGCATAGGCGCCGCGGGATACGGTGTAGTTGATGCGGGAACCGGCCGGGAAGCGGCCGCTGTCATTGGTGATGATGGCGCCGGCAGCGACTGAATCATGATAGGATTCACTGCGGATGCCGGGACTCATGCCGGTCTTGCTGAGATAGCCCTTGAAGTCTTCTTCGCCCATGCCCTGACGGACATCCACGGAGGCGGTGCGGCCGACGGCCACTTCGGCAGTGATGACGGTGCCCGGGCTGACTGGTCCGCTGACGCTCTGGGAGAGAATGGTGCCGGCTTCGGAATCACTTTCTTTTTCGGTATACTTTACACTCAGGCGGGCGCTGCCTCTGTTTTCGCTGTTTTTCGCATTGATATAGGAGTTGAAGGCATCGCGGGAGCGGCCTGTATAATCATCGACGCTGACCTTACCGGCGGAGACCTGGAAGGTGACGGCAGAGTCTTCACCGATCATGCCGGAGGAAGGATCCTGGGACAGGATGGTGCCGGTCGGCTGATCACTGTAATACTCCTGGAAGACGGCCCGCAGGCCGTTGTTCTTGCACCAGTCGGAGGCCTCAGCCCTTGTCTTGCCGGTCTGGGAAGTCACCGTAATGCCCCGGCCGGAAGAAAGGGTGATGGTGAGCCGGGAGCCCTGGGTCAGCTTTGTGCCGGCCGCTGCCGACTGTTTGATGACCGTACCGCGGGCAGCTGTACTGCTCGTTTCTTCCCGGAAGGTAACACTGATCTTATTGGTGTTGGCCCAGGCCTGGATATTGGCCCGGGTATAGCTGCGGAAGTCGGGAACTGTCACTTCGATGACTTTGTCTTCTTCGTCCGCTTTTGCCGAAATCGTGATGATGACAGCCTGGCTGCGCTTGAGCACGGGCTCATCCGGTGAGATGCTGACAAAGAGGCCTTCTTCCACATCGGTTTCCGTACTGAATTCAAATGTGACATCCTCGAACCCTTTCTCGGTGAACCAGAGTTCAATGTCAGCCTGCTTGCGGCCGGTGAAATCGGGAATATCGAATTCTTTGTCGGGATCCGGCCCGTCCGAGAGAACAAAGGAGATTTCATCCCTGCGGTTCAGCTGGGTTCCTTCTTCGGGCGTCTGTTCCAGTACGGTGTCCTTTTCGATCTCTTCCTCAAACCGGTAAGTATAGTGCAGACGTTCGGCCTCGATCTTGTTTTCTTCGGCCCAGTCTTCCGTATCCTTGCGGTTCTGATTGATGAAGGAAGGCATCTCGATGGCGCTGTTCAGCGTATGGACATAATAAAATCCTGCCCCGATGGTCGCGGCGAGCAGAGCGCCGGCAACGGCGGTCAGGATACGGGTCTTGCGGTTATTGTAATCTATGCTCATGGTGGCTGCCTTTCAAGCACATATTATATCATAAAGCCCGGCCGGACTATAACTGTTCCAGGCCCCGGCAGTAGGTCTGCACAACCTGGTAATCATCATCCAGGACGGTCAGGTCGGCATTGTATCCGGTGCGGATGCGGCCTGTGGTGCCGTCGATCTGCAGCATCCTGGCCGGGTTGATCGTGCAGGCGTTGATGGCTGCGGCCGGGTCGATGCCGCATTCGCGGATCAGATGGCGCAGGCCTTCATTGATTTTGAGGGTGCTGCCGGCGAGTCTGCCGGTGTTGGCAACTCTGGCACTGCCGTCGGTTTCGATGAGGCACGGTTTGCCGGCAAACAGGAAGTGTTCACCGATCCCGGCACCTTTGCCCCGCAGGCTGTCCGATACGACAATGGCATGATCATTGCCCTTGCAACGGAAAAACAACTGCAGGACCTCGGGAGCCACATGGTGACCGTCCGGAATGATTTCACAGTACATGTCATCCAGCAGCAGGGCTGCCCCGGCAACGCCGTTTTCGCGGTGGTGCAGGCCGGACTGGGCGTTGAATGTATGGGTGATGCAGACGGCGCCGTTGCTGTGGGCGTTGACGACTTTCTGATAGGTAGCCCCGCTGTGGCCGATGGAGACCAGGACATTGTTATGGGCACAGAAGCGGGTGAAGGTATAATCGATATCATTTTCCGGAGCCAGCGTTATGATCCTGATGAGATTGTCGGCAGTACGCTGCCAGAGCCGGAACTGCGGGATATCGGGACTGGTGATATATTCAGGCGGCTGGGCACCGGCATATTCGGGATTTAGGTACGGACCTTCCAGATGAATGCCGAGGATCGCCGCACCTTTATCCATGCGCCGCTTTGTTTCGGCAATGCTGCGCAGGGCCTTTGAGATCCGGCCGCTTTCATCGGTCATGACGGTCGGCATGAAGGCTGTGACGCCTTCCTTTGGCAGTTCGGCAGCCCATTTGCGCAGTCCGTCGGCCTTGGCGTCATTGCTGTCATAGCCATAGCCGCCATGGCAGTGTATATCAATAAAACCCGGCAGAATCATGCAGTTGCCGAAATCTGCCTGACATTTTTCCCGGTCGTAGGCATCCACACCCCAGATCCGGCCGCCGCTGATCTCCAGCTGCGCCGGTGCGAAATGCTCACCGATCCATACTCTGGTACTTTGAATACGCATGAAAATATCCCGCTTTCTTTTTCTAACTGTAGCACAGATTTATCGTTTACCGATGCAGAAGTGTACTGCTATAATCTGAAAAGAAAGCAGGGTGGATTATGATCGGAATCATTGTGACAGGACATGGAAATTATGCCGGCGGGATGATGAAGGCAGTGCAGCTTCTGGCCGGGACACCGGAGAAGTTTGCGGCCGTTGACTTCCGGCTGGAAGACAGCACGGATGATCTGGAACTGAAACTGCGGGCTGAAATCGAAAAGTTCGGACCGTGTCCGGACGGTGTATTGATCTTTGCGGATCTGGCGGATGAACAGCCGGCGAAGGTCAGCCGGGATCTGGGCAGGAAACTGGCCGGTACGGTCCAGGTGGAAGTGGTCGGCGGAACCAATCTGGGGATGCTGATGGAATGCAATATCGCCCGGGGTTATATCAACAACATCAACGCATTGGCTGATCTGGCCGTGGAAACAGGCCTGCAGCAGATCGCCAGGCTGGAACGCTGAGCAGCAGAGACACAGGAAAGACAGATACACATCTGTCTTTTGTTTTTGCCGGATCCTGGCCGAGCAAACGAATATCATTGTCAGGAGGATTCGGAAATGGCAAAAATCAATGAACTGCCGGGCTCGGAACGGCCGCGGGAAAAAGGCCTGCGGGAAGGGATCGGAAAGCTGGCCAACCGGGAGCTGCTGGCGCTTCTGCTGCGTACCGGCAGACCCGGTAAATCGGCTTTGGAGATAGCAGATGAGGTGCTGATGAAAGCCGGTGGCATACAGGGACTGGGCCGCATGGATCATCAGGAACTCTGCCGGATCCAGGGCATCTCTGACATCAAGGCCCTGGAGCTGGAAGCCGGGCTGGAACTGGCCAGGCGCATCATCCGCGAACAGGCCGACGGCCGTAATATCGTCAAGGAACCTGAGCAGCTGGTCAGCTGGCTGCAGATGACCCTCGGATCCCAGCGGCAGGAACACTTTATGGTCGTATGTCTGGATACTTCACTGCATATCCTGACCAGCCGGGTGCTGTTTGTCGGCACACTGGATGCCAGCATGGTGTCACCGCGGGAAATCCTGCGGGAAGCCCTGATGCAGTCGGCCGCCGCCATCATCCTGGTGCACAACCATCCCAGCGGCTCCCTGCAGCCGAGCTTCGCGGATATCCGCATGACGGAAAAGATCACTGCCGCGGCCGAAGTCATGGATGTGCGGGTGCTGGACCATCTGATCATCTCGCGGGACGGGTGTCTGAGCATGAAGCGGGAAGGGATGATGAAAAACATGACGTCGAGTTTCTGACAGACGATGCCTGTGGTATAATTCTGTCGTATGATTCGGCAAATGAAAAAATTACTGGCTGTGGTCTCGGCTGTCCTGCTGCTGACCGGCTGCGCCACGGTAAAAACCCAGATCGCCTATACGGTATATCCGGTCGGTTTTCTGATTGAGCGGCTGACCGGCAATCCGTCCCGGGCTGTTTCCGTTCAGCAGGACATGATCGTTCAGCGGGCCCAGCTCAAGGAGAATTACGCCGAGATCCTTGCGGATTCCGCGGTCTTCTTCTATGTCGGCCAGCTGGAACCGTACCGCAGTGTCTATGCGGCGGAGATCAACGCGGCCTGTTCCTCGCAGATTGATCTTTCTGCGATGAATGCGGTATATGACTTTGAACGTTACATGCCGGTGTATGCCGGGGATGATGTTACCTATGTCGAGAGCCGCTACTACAACGACCCGGTTATGGACAGCATCGATACGGATGTCAAGGACCTCTATCTCTGGACGGACCCGATCGCGATGCTCAGCATGGCCAAGGATATCCGGGACTGGCTGCTTACGGCTTATCCGGAGGACAAGGAAGCGATTGAAGACAATTTCCAGAAACTGGAAACAGATCTGATCAATCTTGACGCCCAGTACCAGGCGTTGGCTACGGCCAACCAGCATGAGAAAAAGGAAATCAAGTTCGTGTCCATGACCGCCAGTTTCGGCAACTGGCAGAAGACATACGGCTTCCAGGTTTACCCGGTCATTCTGTCCAAATACGGGGTGCTGCCGAATGATGACCAGCTGGCCGTCATCGAGAAGCGGATTCAGGATGACGGGGTCCGGTATATCGTCTATGAGCCGAATATGACGGCTGATATGACGGCGCTGTTCAACCGGCTGGAAGATGATCTGCACCTGACCCGCGTAGAGCTGAGCAATCTGTCTTCGCTGACCGAGGAAGAAGATCGTTCCGGCAAGGATTATCTTTCCATCATGTACGAAAACCTCAGCGTGCTGGAAACCATGCGGGAACCGCGGCAGAGCAGCGCGCAGACCGTTACAGCGGAAGCGGCAGTGACGGCCGAAGAAGAGCCGGATGCCGAAGCAACCGCAGAACCGGAATAAGCGCATAACGCGTTTCAGAGCCTCCTATGATACAATATTCAGGGAGGTTTTTTTGTATGAAAAAACTGTTGCTGGTGGATGGAAATTCGATGCTGTTCCGGGCGTACTATGCCACGGCTTACGGCCGCAAAATGACAAGTCCGGAAGGAATTCCGACCAATGCGGTATTCGGCTTTGCGTCCATGATGCAGAAAGCGATTGATACGGTGAAGCCGGATTCGGTGCTGGTGGCTTTTGATGCCGGCAAGCATACCTTCCGGCATGAATTATATGCGGATTACAAAGGCGGGCGGAAGCCGGCTCCGGATGACCTGGTGCCGCAGTTCGGCCTGGTGCGGGATTATCTGGACGGTTTTCATATCCGCTGGGTGGAGATGCCCGATATTGAAGCGGACGACCTGATCGGCACGATGTCGAAAAAGTCGGAAGAATATGAAACCGTGATCCTGACCAGTGACCGGGATATGCTGCAGCTGATCGATGACAGCACTACGGTCCTGCTGATGAAGAAGGGGCTGACCGATATGGCTGCCATGACCCCGGCTGCCCTGCAGGAAGAACTGGGCATTGCCCCGCTGCAGATCATTGATCTCAAAGGCCTGATGGGCGATGCCAGCGACAATATTCCCGGTATTCCCGGTGTCGGGGAAAAGACGGCCCTGAAGCTGCTGGCCGACTACGGTTCGGTGGAGAATGTGCTGGCCCATGCGGGGGAACTGAAGGGGGCACTGGCCAAGAAAGTGGAGGCCGGAAAGGATTCGGCAGTTTTGAGCAAGACACTGGCGACGATCCGCCGGGATGTACCGCTGACCTTCGGTCCGGATGACTGCGCATTCACCCCGGATTATGCCTCTTTGATCCGCTTCTTTGAAAGCCTAGATATGAAGAGCCTGATCGGCCGGTATGCGGATCTTGCGGAAACAGCCCCGGCAGAAGAGCCCAAGCCGGAAGCTTCCTTTACCCGGGCAGAGGTATGCCCGAAAGAACTGCTGGAGGGACCGCTGGCCGTGTTTGTGGATGCCGCTTCGGAATCGTTCCTGCAGGCCGAAGCCTATGGGCTGGGGCTGGCCACGGCGAATGGCTGCGTCTACATGGATCTTGAAGATGTCAGAAAGGATGCGGAGCTCTGCCGTGTCCTGCAGGATCCGGACCATACGGTGATCGGCTTTGATGTGAAGCGGAACATGCATCTGCTTGGCCGGGCGGGACTGCCGGTCCGGTTCAGCGAGGATGCCATGATCCTGGCTTCCCTGGCTGATTCCACTCTGACCAGCATTGACAAGATCTTTGACCGCTTTGATCTGCACACCGCTTCATCCCAGGACCAGGTGCACGGCAAGCCCGGAAGACCGGTCCTGGCGGATCCGGACATGCAGACACGGTTTGCCTGTGAAAGTGCAGCCAATATCCTGAAACTGTATGAACTGACGCTGCCGCTGATCAAAGAATATGAAATGATGTCCCTGTACCGGGATATCGAAATGCCGCTGACGGAAATCCTGTACCGGATGGAAAAGACCGGCATTGTCTGTGACGAGAGCGTGCTGACCGAGATCGCTGCCGGCATGAAGAAGGAAATCGATGCCGAACAGGCGGAAATCTATGCCCAGGCCGGCCAGGAATTCAATATCAATTCCCCCAAGCAGCTGGCGGAAGTCCTGTATGACAACCTGCAGCTGCCCAGCGGCCGCAAGCGCAGCACCTCGGCGGATGTGCTGGAAAAACTGGCGGATTTCCATCCGATCATCAGTCATCTGCTGAATTACCGCAAACTGCAGAAAATCTACAGCACCTATGCCGAAGGTCTGCAGAAGTATATCGCCGCGGACGGGAAAATCCATACGCTGTACAACCAGTGTGCCACCCAGACCGGCAGACTCTCCTCGAGTGAACCGAACCTGCAGAACATCAGTGTCCGGGATGAACAGGGCAAGGTTATCAGACGGGCCTTCAAGCCGAGTCCGGGCAATGTGCTGATTGCCAGTGACTATCATCAGATCGAACTGCGCATGCTGGCCCATATGGCCGATGAGCCGAGCCTGATCGAAGCCTTTGTCTCCGGCATTGATATTCATACCAAGACGGCCATGGATGTGTTCGGCGTAGCCCAGGCAGACGTGACACCGCTGATGCGGCGGCGGGCAAAGACCGTCAATTTCGGCATTGTCTATGGCATCAGTGACTTCGGCCTGGCTCAGCAGCTCGATATCAGCCGCAAGGAAGCAGCCGAGTTTATCGACAGCTACTACCGGTCCTATCCGGGCATCCGTTCCTACATGGAACAGATCGTGAAAGACTGTGAGCGGGACGGCTATGTGACAACCCTGTGCGGCCGGCGGCGGGAAATCCCGGAAATCCATGACAAGAACCGCATGGTGCGTGAATTCGGCCGCAGAGCTGCCATGAATGCCCCGATCCAGGGCTCGGCTGCCGATCTGATCAAGATTGCGATGATCCATATCGACCAGGCCATGAAGGAAGCCGGTGTCAAAGCGAAGATGATCCTGCAGGTACATGACGAACTGATCTTTGATGTACCGAAGGAAGAAGTCGAACAGATGAAACAGATCGTGGAAGAGGGCATGGTCAAGGCCATGACCCTGAAGGTGCCGCTGACCGTGGAATGCTCCGTCGGCACGGACTGGTATGAGGCCAAATAATGCCTGAACTGCCGGAAGTTGAAACTGTGCTCCGGGCTCTGGAAGTCAGAGTCAGGGATGCCGAAATCAGTGATATTATCGTCCGCTGGCCGAAAGTGATCGAAGGGGATCCGGACGAATTTGTTAAGACCCTGAAAGGTCAGCATTTCCGTGAATTCAGGCGGCGCGGGAAGTACCTGCTGTTTACCATGGATGACTGCCTGCTGGTCAGCCATCTGCGCATGGAGGGCAAGTATTTCATCAAGACACCGGAAGAACCGTACAGCCGGCATGAGCATCTGGTCTTCTGCCTGGCCGACGGCCGGCAGCTGCGCTATCACGATACCCGCAAGTTCGGCCGCATGCAGATCCTGCCGAAGGATACGGACCTGGCTTCGTTCCATGATCTGGGGCCGGAACCGTTTGATGCCGGGTTCTGCCGGGAATATATCCATGCCTGGCGCAGAGGCAGAAAGATGCCGCTTAAGTCGCTGCTGTTGAATCAGTCATTCGTGGCCGGGGTCGGCAATATCTACGCCGATGAGATCCTGTTTGCCTGCGGGCTTAGGCCGGGGCGCAGCTGTGCCCGGATCACCGCCGCGGATGAAGAGCATCTCGTTCAGGAAACAAGACGCATCCTCGGGGCGGCCATTGCCTCCGGCGGCACAACCATCCGCAGTTACAACAGCTTCGGGATCACCGGCCTGTTCCAGCTGGAATGCCAGGTGCACGAGCAGAAGATCTGCCGTAAGTGCGGCAGTGAAATCAGAATGAAATGGATCGGCGGGCGGTCCAGCTACTATTGCCCGCACTGTCAGAAATAACATGAAGAGAATCGGAATCACCGGGACCATCGGGTCCGGAAAATCTACCTTTGCGGATCTGGTCAGGGAAGCCGGCTGGCCGGTTTTCGACGCGGATGCAAGCAGTAAGACATTCCTGCAGAAAGGCACCGGCTCGTATGACGAGATCATTGCCTGGTTCGGACCGGAAGTGCTGGACGAAGAGGGCAATCTGGTGAATGCGGCGCTCTCCCGCCGGATCTTCTCCAATGAAGAAAACCGCCTGATGCTCAACCAGATCATTCATCCCAGAGTGAAGGCG
>JAFWEA010000307.1 GCA_017543005.1 Solobacterium sp.
CGGAGATTGACAACCGCTTCCGGCCGATCGGCCACCGGGATGTGCTCGGGGCATTGATGCACCTGCAGATTGATCGTCATTCCTTCGGGGATTTCTGGGTGGATGACGGCCATATTTACCTGTATACCACTGCCGTCATGGGCCGCTTTCTCTGCCAGGAACTGACCCGGATCGGTGTGCATACCGTATCCTTTTCGGTCATCGATGAACATCCGGTGCAGGTCTTCCGTACCCGGACGTTCGAGAAGGTCATCAGCAGTGTCCGGGCGGACGCGGTGGTGGCGGCGCTGGCCGAGTGCAGCCGGGCGGATGCGAAGGATCTGATCCGCCGGGGACTGGTGCAGCTGAACCACGTGACGCTTGCCGATGCGGATGAAGTATGCAATAATAACTGTACGATTTCCATACGCGGATCGGGTCGTTTTGTGCTGAAAGAAGTGCTGCGGAAAACGAAAAAAGACCGTTGTGTCGTGGAATTCGAGCAGTTTATCTGAAAAGGGGAAAGGCCATGACAGCACCAAGACCCACATTCAGGGTCATGAAAAACGGATATGACCGGTTTGCGGTCGATGATGCGGTGGAACGGTATGCCCGTCAGGTAGAACAGCTGCAGCTGAAAGCGACCCTGTATGAGCAGGAACTCGCCAATGCGGAGCAGCGTTACCGGGATCTTCTGAATCAGTATCAGAATCTGGAGAATTCCCTGGAAGCAAGGCGGCAGGCAGCGGACAATATCGCCCGGCTGTCGCTGCGGGAAGCGAATGACATTATAGATACGGCACAGCACAATGCTGATGCGATTATAAGGGAAGCACTGAGCACCGCCCGGCTGATCCTGACGGATCTGTCGAAGCTGTATGGTGATGCGGACAGTGTCAAGGCGACAACCCGGGCCAAACTGGAAGGGCTGCTGCAGGAACTGGATGAATTCCGGCTGCCGCGGATGCCTGACCTGAGATGGCTGCAGGAAGCAGAAAAGAAGATGCGTTGAACAGGACGCGCCGGTCAGACGGAAGCATAGAGAGCCTGCGGATGGTGCAAGCAGGACGGAACTCTGAACCGGACATCACCTGGGAGCAGTCGTTATCTCCGCGTTAAGGAGAAGTTGAGGGCATGAAGCAATTCATGAACTAAGGTGGTACCGCGCTGAAAGCGTCCTTAGAAGATAAGGACGCTTTTTATATCAGATAGTCAGGGAGGATAGAAGTATGGACTACAAGGACACACTGCACATGCCGAAGACCGGTTTTGAGATGCGGGGCAATCTTGCCAAGAAGGAACCGGGCATTCTGGCAGAATGGGAAGAGAAGGATCTCTACCATGAAATCGTAAAGCGGCATCAGGGACAGAAACCGTTCATTCTGCATGACGGCCCGCCGTATGCCAACAACAATCTGCACGCCGGCACAGCCATGAACCGGGTCATCAAGGATTTCATTGTCCGCTCTCACTTCATGAGCGGCTACAATGCGGAATTCTTCCCGGGCTGGGATACCCACGGCCTGCCGATTGAGAATGCGATTCAGAAGCTCGGTGTCGACCGCAAGTCCATGTCCCCGGCTGAATTCCGTTCGAAGTGTGAAGAATATGCCAAGCAGCAGATCAAGATCCAGATGGCGACTGAAAAGCGTCTGGGCCAGATCGGCGAATATAACAACCCGTATATCACCCTTGACAAGCACTTTGAGGCGAGACAGATCCGTTCCTTTGCCAAGATGGCACTGGATGGCCTGATCTTCCAGGGCCTGAAGCCGATTTACTGGTCCCCGTACAGTGAAACTGCTGTCGCCGACTCGGAAATCATGTACTTTGACAAGAAGGATGCGACCATCTATGTAGCCTTTAATGTTGTCGACGGCAACGGCATCCTGGATACCGATGACCGGATTGTCATCTGGACCACAACCCCGTGGACCATTCCGGCCAACCAGGCAATTGCGGTCAATGCGGATCTGCAGTATGTTGAAGTGCTGACCGAGCACGGCAAGCTCGTCTTTGCCCGGGATCTTCTGCCGGTGCTGACCGAGAAGCTGCACCTGGAGAAGGCAGAGCGTCTGCGTTCGTTCAGCGGCCGTGAACTGGAACGGGTCAAGGTTGCCCATCCGCTGTATGGCCGGGAAGGACTTGTCATCCTGGCAGACTATGTCAGTGCCGAAGACGGTACCGGCTGTGTCCATATCGCTCCTGACCACGGTCTTGATGACTTCTATGTCAGCCAGCCGTACAACATCGGCCTGCTGCAGACCGTCGATGAGCGCGGCTGCATGACGGCAGTTGCCGGCCCGGAACTGGAAGGCCTGTTCGTCGAGGACTGCTCGAAGAAGGTTATCACGATGCTCAATGAGTGCGGCGCGCTGCTGGGCGTTGAAAATGTCGTGCACAGCTATCCGCATGATGAACGTCTGAAGAAGCCGGTTTACTTCCGGGCAACCAAGCAGTGGTTCTGCTCGATCGAAAAGATCAGAACCGAACTGCTGGATCAGATCCAGAATCACGTGACCTGGTACAACGAATGGGGCCAGATCCGCATGTACAACATGATCAAGGAACGCGGTGACTGGTGCATTTCCAGACAGCGTCTGTGGGGTGTACCGATCCCGATCATCTACAACGAAGACGGCAGCCCGATCATGGAGAAGGAAGTCTTTGATCACATCGCCGACCTGTTCGACGAATACGGTTCCAACGTCTGGTTTGACCGGGAACCGAAGGACCTCCTGCCGGCAGGCTATACCAATGCGAAGAGCCCGAACGGCGGCTTCGTCAAGGAAAAGGACATCATGGACGTCTGGTTTGACTCCGGTTCGTCCCACAACGAACTGCGGGCCCGCGGCTTCGATTATCCGTGTGACCTGTACTTCGAAGGTTCCGACCAGTACAGAGGCTGGTTCAACTCCTCGCTGATCGTCGGCACAGCCACCAACGGCGGGGCTCCGTACAAGGCTGTCCTGTCTCACGGTTATGTCTGCGACTCCAAGGGTGAGAAGATGTCCAAGTCGCTGGGCAACGGTGTTGACCCGATGGATATCATCAATGTCAACGGTGCCGATGTGTTCCGTCTGTGGGTTATGATTTCCGACTTTACCCAGGATGTCCGTCTGGGTGACTCCAACATCAAGCAGGTTTCCGAACAGTACCGCAAGGTCCGCAATACCTTCCGCTTCCTGCTCGGCAATATCAATCCGGAAGACTTCGATCCGCAGAAGGATATGGTTGCCTATGAGGATCTCGAACCGGTTGACCGCGATATCATGAACATCCTCAGCGAAACCGTCAAAACCGTCCGGGAAGCGGTTGACCGCTATGACTATGTTCTGGCCAACAAGATTCTGATGAACGTCATGACCAATGACCTGAGCTCCTACTACTGCGACTTTACCAAGGATATCCTGTACTGCAGCGCCGCTGATGACAAGCGCCGCCGGCAGGTGCAGACCGTCTACTGGCATGCCTGCGATGTGCTGGTCAGACTGTGGGCGCCGTTCCTGGCCTATACAACCGAGGAAGTCTGGAAGTACTTCAGCAACAATGCCGAAGATTCCGTTCACTACATGAGCTTCCCGGAACCGGCCGACTATGCCGATCACGCCGAACTGGCAGAAACGTTCGCGGCTGCCAAGGCCATCCGTGATGATGTCCTGAAGGCCCTGGAAGATGCCAGAAACGAAAAGACCATCGCCTCGGCCCAGGAAGCCATGGTTACCATTGCCTGCCCAAAGGCAGAACAGGAACTGCTGGAGAAGGCCCTGAACGGGGAAGTCGCCCAGTGGCTGATCGTCTCCAAGGTTGTCTTTACGGAAGCGGCCGAAAGAAGCGTCACGGTTGACCGGGCGCCCGGCACCAAGTGCCCGCGGTGCTGGAACTACACCGAAGAGGCTGACGAAGACGGTCTCTGCCCGCGCTGCCGCATGGCCCTCGCGCTGGGACGCCGCTAAGCAATCAAGAACCGAAGCAATTGCTTCGGTTTTTTTATGTTGCGGGAATATAATGAAGTCAATGCAGAAAGGGAGAATCTGAATATGAAAGAATTCGTCAAACAGCTCGCGGCAGAACAGAAGGAAACACTGCGGGAAACAAGACACTACCTTCATATGCATCCGGAACTGAGTTTTGAGGAGTATGAAACATCTGCCTATATCAAGGCAAAGCTGAAGGATCTGGGCATTGAGCTGGCCGAAGGCATCAGCGGCACATCCGTCGTCGGTATCATCAAGGGGGAACAGGACGGTCCGGTGATTGCCTGCCGGGCAGACTTTGACGCGCTGCCGGTCAACGAGGAGAATGACCTTCCGTATAAGAGCGTTACACCGAATGTCATGCACGCCTGCGGTCATGATACCCATGCGGCCACACTGCTTTCCTTTGCGGAAATCCTGGCAAAGCATCCCGAACTGGTCCGTGGCACCGTCAAGCTGGTGTTCCAGTCGGCCGAAGAGAAGCTCCCGGGCGGGGCTGTGCAGCTGGTGAAGGACGGCGTCATGGATGATGTCGACTTCGGCTTCGGCTTCCACAGTGCCGCCGGGGTTGAGCTGGGCAAGGTGGAGATCGCCGCGATCGATTCCGCTGCCGTCGGCACCTATGAAGTCAAGATCCACGGCAAGGGCGGACATGGCTCCAATGCCAGCAATACCATCAACCCGATGCCGATTGCCTGCATGGTCGGTACGGCCATCAACCAGATCCGGCCGGAAAAGATCAGCCCGCTGAACGGCACCACCGTGACGGTGGCCTATATCCACGGCGGCACCATTCCGAACATCATCCCGGCCGAAGCCGTGCTGGGCGGCAACCTGCGGGTGCTGCACAATGAAGATCTGGATGTTCTCATGAACCAGATCGAAAAAATAGCAAAGGGCATCACGGAAGCCTGGGGAGCGACCTGCGATGTTGATTTCATCAGGGGCTATCCGGCCAATATCAATGACCCGAAGCTGATCGAACTGGCCAGGGAAACCGTCAGTGAGCTGGGCTATGAAGTCGTCGTGCCGCCGCAGAACCTCGGCGCTGAGGACTTTGCGTACTACGCCCTGGAGAAGCCGTGTGTCTATATCCATGTCGGCGGCGCCAACCCGGATGTACCGCAGACCTACTCACCGCATCACAGCAAGTCCTTCCTGCTGGATGAAGACATGCTGGATATCGCCCTGGAATGTGAACTGGCCTTCTATCTGAAGGCAACCGGCCAGGCCTGAGACAAAAAGAAAAGCGAGAATGAACATCTCGCTTTTTTTGTGCTTACAGTTCGATCTTCTTGAACTGTTCCCACGGCAGCCACGGCTTGCCGAAGTGGCCGTAGTTGACGGTCTCATGGTAGAACGGCTGACGCATGTGCAGTTCATCAATCATATTGCCGACCCGGAAGTCGAAGTTCTTGTTGATGATCCGGAGCAGTTCTTCCTCGCTGTATTCGGAGGTGCCGTAGGTCTCGATGTTGACGGAGAGC
>JAFWEA010000308.1 GCA_017543005.1 Solobacterium sp.
CCGGCCGGAAACGAGAACAGCACCGGGTTCTTTTTCAGCCGAAACAGGACGGCCTGTCCGAGTATTTCAAAATAGACTGTCAGGATGACAGGGATCAGAAAATAAACCATGTCCTTATTATAAGCGATATGAGGCCGATTATGCGAGTCCCGGGGTGCGGTGACGGGAATTTGCATGCTGAGAGAGATACACTGTATGGTATGATTAACTGCAGGAGGTGATCCCGTGAAAGGAATCATTCTGGCCGGCGGCAGCGGTACAAGATTATACCCCCTTACCAAGGTGACATCCAAGCAGCTTCTGCCCGTTTATGACAAACCGATGATTTATTACCCGCTGAGCACCCTGATGCTTGCCGGGATACAGGATATTCTGATTATTTCCACACCGCATGATCTGCCGAATTTCGAGCGGCTGCTCAGGGACGGATCGCAGTTCGGCGTGCATTTTTCCTATTGTGAACAGCCCAGCCCGGATGGCCTGGCCCAGGCCTTTATTCTGGGGGAAGAGTTTATCGGGGATGATGATGTCTGCCTGATTCTGGGTGACAATATCTTCTACGGCAACCACTTCAGTGCCATGCTCAAGCAGGCGGCCGACAATACCAGGGAGAACAAGCATGCGACCGTATTCGGCAAGTATGTCAACGATCCGGAACGGTACGGCGTGGCCGAATTCGATGAACAGGGCAAAGTTCTTTCCCTGGAGGAAAAGCCGGCCCAGCCGAAATCCAACTATGCCGTGACCGGCCTGTATTTCTATGACAACCGGGTGGTGGAATATGCCAAGCAGCTGAAACCGTCAGCCCGCGGGGAACTGGAAATCACCGATCTGAACAAGATTTACCTGGCCAACGGGGAACTGGATATGCAGGTGCTCGGCCGGGGCTTTGCCTATATGGACACCGGGACAATCGAGTCGCTGGCCCAGACCAATGACTATGTCCGCCTGGTGGATGAAGTGCAGGGTGTCAAGATTTCCGTGCCGGAAGAGATAGCCTATTACAACGGCTGGATCACTACGGAACAGCTGGCCGCGGCGGCGGAAGAATACGGCAAGAGCCCGTACGGGGAACATCTGCGCAAGATTGCGACCGGCAGGGTCCAGACAACGTATCACAGAAAGGATGCCGCACAGTGAGGGTCATATTTCTCGGCTGCGGCTATCTCGGATATAATCTGAGCCGTCTCATGGATGATTTTGCCGTGGAAATGTGGGGCATTGATTCCCCGTATGTTTCCCGGCAGGATAATTTTCATTATGTCAATGTCTTTGACAAAGAAGCGATGGCAGCCATGGACATGCGCGATGCCGTCGTCATTGATACCGTCGCCCTGGTGGCCAACAACGCCCGGGATGACGATGAAGCAGCAGCGCTGCAGCGTCTGAGGGAACAGTATGAGAACCTGCTGGCTGCCCTGAAAGCGGGCGGCATCAGGCTGTTTGTCTTCTTCTCCAGCGGCGGCACGGTCTATGGCGATATTGCCCATCCGGCGGAAGAAACAGACCCGCTTTCACCAGAGACCCTTTATGCCCGCTCCAAGGTGCTGGAAGAAGAAATGATCCGGGCATCCGGTCTTCCGTATCTGATCCTGCGGGTGGCCAACCCGTATGGCGGCTATCAGATCGCCGGCAAGCGGCAGGGGGTGATCCCGGTGCTGATCCGCAAGGCACTGACCGGGGAAACATTCGAACTCTGGAACAGTGAGGAGAGTCAGCGGGATTATATCTATATCGATGATCTCGCTGCGGCGATCCGCCTGCTGTTACAGAACAATGTCATGAATGAAACAGTCAATGTTTCGGCCGGCAGCGGTACATCCCTGAAGCAGCTGATGGATGCAGTTGAACAGGAAACCGGGAAAAAACTTGAAGTCATGCGCATGGCCAGTGATGTGCCGGTGGTACAGGACAATGTGCTGAATATTGCAAAACTGAAGCGGCTGACCGGCTTTGCGGCGGCTGTTTCCATCACGGAAGGAATCCGGCGGGAAACCGGACGGATCAGGGAGGAACTGAAATGAAAATACTTGTGACCGGAGGCGCGGGCTTCATCGGCGGGAACTATGTCCTGACCATGGTGAAGAAGCACCCGGAAGATGAATATGTGGTGCTGGACGCCCTGACCTATGCGGGCAATCTGGAAACCCTGAAAGATGTGGCGGATGAGCCGAATTTCCGCTTCGTCAAAGGTGATATCCGCGACCGTGACCTGGTTGATGCGCTTTTTGCACAGGAAAAGTTTGATGTGGTCATCAACTTTGCGGCGGAAACGCATGTGGACCGTTCGGTGGAAGATCCGGGGGTATTCCTCACAACGAATATCATCGGTGTTCAGGTTCTGATGGATGCCTGCCGGAAATACAATGTCGGCCGCTTCCACCAGGTATCCACTGATGAGGTCTACGGGGATCTGCCGCTGGACCGGCCGGATCTTCTGTTCCGGGAAGACACCCCGCTGAAGACTTCATCGCCGTATTCAGCTGCCAAGGCTTCGGCCGACCTGCTGGTGCA
>JAFWEA010000309.1 GCA_017543005.1 Solobacterium sp.
CAACTGGGTCACCGGCAGTATCGTCGCCTGGCTGAACAAGAATGAAGCCGAGATCAAGGACTTCTATCTGACCCCGGAAATGCTCAAGTTCATCTATGACAATGTCAAGAAGGGCACCATCTCCGGCAAGCAGGCCAAGGAAGTCTTCACAAAGGTTCTGGATGAAAAGAAGGAACCGTCGGCCTTCATCTCCAAGGAGAATGCCCAGATTTCCGATGCCGGTGAACTGGAGAAGATCATTGATGAGATCATCGCCAGAAGCCCGAAGGAAGTGGAAGGCTACCGCAGCGGCAGAGACCGTCTGTTCGATTACTTTGTCGGTCAGGTCATGAAAGCGACCCGCGGCAAGGCCAATCCGATCATGACCAAGGATATTCTGCATTCCAAACTGGATGTATAAGCTTAAGGGCACCGTTGTGTGCCCTTTTTACGAATGATTATGAACGAAGAAATCAAACCGGAAATCAGCATTGCGGAAGGGGTGGAGGACGGTCATCCCGTACGTTACTACCTGCAGGATGATGTGGCCCACTCAGCTACCTACCTGGAACCCGAACTGCGCAATGAACTGATCTTCCCGTACATGAAAAAATGGAATCTCATGTTTTCCCTGGATATTGATATCCGGGACATCATGATGATCGGCGGGGCGGGATATTCCTATCCGAAGTATCTCATCAGTCATCAGCCGGAGGTTGCCGTTACGGTGGCGGAAATGGATGAAACCGCGGAACAGCGGGCCCGGGACTGGTTCTTTCTCGATGAACTGATCGCAATGTACCGGACCGAAGAGACACACCGGCTGCGGCTGGTCACGGCCGATGGCCGGCAGCTGCTGGCAGATGAGGAGAAGCAGTACGATGCCATCATCAACGATGCCTACAGCGGCTTCATGCCGGCCTTTCCGCTGGCTACGGTGGAATGCGCGCAGCTGATCCGCCGCCGGCTGAAACCGGGCGGGCTCTACATGGCCAACGTGCCGGGCTATGACGATATCGGGGAATCCTGGTTCCTGCAGGATGTCCTTTTGACCCTGCAGAACGTGTTCCGATATGTACTGCTGGTGCCGGCCAAGGGAGTGCCGGAAGAGGAATCCGATGCCAGCAACTACATCGTCTTCGCCTCGGACACGCACGCGTCCGTGCCGGAGATGATCCCGTATGAAACCCCGGAAGGAAGACGGATGTATGACAAGGATCTGGAAAAGATATTCCGGGAGTTCAGGCTGTGAGTCACATTTTACATTTCTTATGATTTTATAAATTAATAAGAATTGACACATATGCCGCTTATTAAGGACAATAGAATCAGATAATACCTGAAGCTTCAGAAAGGAAGGTGCTGAATCATGATTTATAACAACTACGCCGGGCTGGACCGCGGCAACTGCAGTACCGTGATCATCGGCAAGGATGCCTCTGTTACCGGTCACGTCATTCTCGGACATAATGAAGACGACACCGAGTGCATAGTGCAGTCCCACCTGGTACCGCGCCAGCAGCACAAGGAAGGCGAAATGGTCGTCTTCGAAGACGGCAAGGCCATCATCCCGCAGGTTCCGGAAACCTATGCTTACTACTGGTCTGAAGTGAAGTGTGTCGGCGGCATCTCATTCGCAGACGTCTTCATGAATGAAAACGGCGTGGCGCTGGTCTCCAACGCTGCCCGTCCGACCATGGACGCCACCGGTTCCCACAAGGACAACCGGGAAGCTTATGGTCTGGGCTATGCGCTGCGGACCCTGGTTGCCCAGCGCGCCAAGACAGCCCGTCAGGGTGTTGAAGTGGCCATGGAACTGGTTGAGAAGTACGGTTACTGCTCGAGCCGTGTCTACCACATCGTCGACAAGAACGAAGCATGGTCTGTCCAGGTTCCGAAGGGCTTCAACTGCGTCGCCAGAAGAATCAAGGACGATGAAGTCTACTACATGCCGAATCACCTGACCATTCACCAGATCGATTTCAATGATCCGGACAACTTCAAGTACACAAAGAATGTTGTTACCCATGCGATTGAGCAGGGCTGGTACAAGCCGGCAGTGGAAGGCGATTACAGCGACTTCGACTTTGCCAAGGTTTACCAGGAAGACGAACTGCAGGAGCGCAACTGGTTCCGCGGCCGCAATGCCTGGCGGCTTCTCACCGGTGTCGAACTGACAAAGGACAACATCCGTCAGTTCTCGCAGAAGGCCGTCCGCAAGTACAGCAAGGAAGATGTCAAGGCTGTGCTGAGATGCCATTTCGAAGGTACTGAAGATGACCGGACTGCGGGCGGTACAGCCAACCCGCACAAGGGCTATGACACCTTCTGCCCGGTATGCAACAACGCCACCGTGGAAAGCTCGATCTTCGAATTCAATGATGATATCTATCTGACCAGAATGTACCGGGCACTGCCGAGACCGTGCTGCAATCCGTACACACCGTGGTATCCGGTCGCTCTGACCAGAGTGCCGAGAGGCTATGAATATCTGGATGTTCATTCCGCCAAACTGGCCCACTTCGATGTCGACAAGAGCGAAATCAAGTACGATCCGTCCAAGGCATGGTTTGCCTTCCTGACCGTACAGATGATCAGTGACATGAACTGGAAGTTTGCGGCCCCGCTCATCAAGGAAGAACGTGATGCGATCGAAGCCGGCTGGGACAAGGAACAGGCCGGTGTCGAAGCCGGATACAAGGCTGCGCTGGAGACCGGCGGCCTCGAAGCAGCCCGTGAGTATCTGACCGGCTATACCTGCGCACAGGCACAGAAGACCTGGGACTGGGCTCTCGAAACCGTGGACAAACTCTACTACAAGCGTCTGCGTGACGACCTCTACGACTAATCAGTATTGATGATCCGGACTCCTGCGGGAGTCCGGGTTTTCTTTTGGGCAAGTTTACAGTCCGCTGTACGGATTTCGGCTATACTGAAAACCATGAAGATTGTAATGACATTATTGAAAATACTGGTGTTTCTTCTGATGGCCGCCTGGCTTGAACTGAATCATCATACGCTGGCCGGCTGGTTTCTGACTGCCGCCGCTGTGATCGGCTATCTGTGGCTGACCAGAAGGTATGTCCGGACCTGGCAGAAAGCAGGTCTGTTCCTGTGCCTGCTGGCTGTGTTTGCGCTGATCGTGGCGGTGACCTGGCCGCCGGTGAAAGCTGTTCCGGCCGTCAATGCAAAGAATCCCGAACAGACAGAAATCCGGACTGTTTCCGACGGAAAGGTCCGGGGTGTTTATACGGCAGACGGGGCGGTGGAAGTTTATGCCGGCATCCCGTACGCGGCGCCGCCGGTCGGTGATCTGCGCTGGCAGGAGCCGCAGGACCCCGAACCGTGGCAGGACATCCTGGAAGCGGATCATTTCGCGCCCATGAGCATGCAGCCGGTGAACCTGCCCGCCTATGATTCCCTGGCCCGCATCATCGGCTATCATGATTATGAAGTTTCCCTGCAGGACAATTACTGGCCGCCGGTCAGTGAGGACTCTCTTTATCTGAATATCTGGAAGCCGGCCGGCGAAGAGAAGGATCTGCCGGTGCTGGTTTATGTACATGGCGGCAGCCTGCAGACCGGCCAGCCCTGGTATGAGGATTACAGCGGGGAAGGCCTGGCCCGTCAGGGTGTCAT
Source organism: Solobacterium sp. (assembly GCA_017543005.1). Lineage (GTDB taxonomy): Bacteria > Bacillota_I > Bacilli_A > Erysipelotrichales > Erysipelotrichaceae > Bulleidia. The sequence goes on from JAFWEA010000309.1 coordinate 3,619, forward strand.
CGTTGTCAACATGGGCTACCGGCTCGGTGTCTTCGGGTTCTTCGCGGATGAAGAACTGCAGGCAGAGTCCGGGCATCATACCACGGGCAACTACGGGCTCCTTGACATGATCAAGGCCCTTGAGTGGGTACAGGAAAATATAGCGGCGTTCGGTGGTGATCCGGGCAATGTTACCCTGGCCGGCGAGTCGGCCGGGGCCGCTGCCGTGAGTGCCCTCTGCACGTCGGAACCGGCCGCAGGCCTGTTTCAGCGGGTCATCCTGGAATCTTCCACGGTTGCCGGAATCCGGCCGCCGCACTCTTACCGGAGTTTTGCCGATGCGCTTTCTTCCGGGGCAGACCTCAAACAGCGCCATGGTGTTTCATCCGTGGCCCAGCTGCGTGCCCTTACGGCAGAAGAACTGGTGGCCGAGGCCTCAACCCAGCACCATATCACCGTTGACGGGTATGTCCTGAAGGCGGATCCGTATAAGCTCTACCGGCAGGGGATTCACAATGAAGCAGCGATCCTGCACGGATACAACGCCCAGGAAAGCGCCCCGTTCCTGCTGTTTTCAAAGACGGATCTGAAGAATTACCGGGCCCGGGTGGAGGCGTACTTCGGTGAATATACAGAGGACGTGCTGGCCATCTGTAACCCGCAGACCGATGAAGAAGCGGCCGCCATGTGGGCTGATATCTACGGGGCAGTATTCTTCAATTATTCCCACTACTGCCTGAACCGCCTGGCGGCAG
>JAFWEA010000028.1 GCA_017543005.1 Solobacterium sp.
AATACGGAAATACTGAACCGGATTTTATTTGATGAATTTACTGAGTTTACCAGAACCTGGCCGATCCTTGACGAAATGATGCAGCACCGGTACAGAAGAAGGTTCTGCCTCAGGAACGGAGAAATTACAACGCCGTTCGATTATGGCATTTCCTCCGAGCCGGGACAGCAGGCATATTGGGGAAGTATGATGGCCAAAGCCATCTACAGGCACTGGCACGAGATCAGAGACCTCTGCCGGTACCGGGAACTGGACGGAAGGTATCTCGAATTTCTGAAGGAATATCTGAACCTGATGAAAACCCGGACATCCGATGATGTCAGAAATTACGAAGACAAGCGGATTCTGATGAAGCTCATCAATTCTGAGGATTATCTCTTTCAGTCAGAAGATGAGAACATCAGAGCGACCTATATCCTGATCCGGGAAGAAATCGACAGCATGTACAACCGCTACATGACCATCGTGCGCTGATCTCTGTAGATTTGGCAGGCTCTGTCCGGTGAGCCTCCGCTCACCCAGACAGAAGATACGGATCAAGCCGTTTACAATCCCCAAAAAACGAGGATGGCTATTCCATCCTCATTCTTGTTTTATGCGGCCACAAATTCATACACCTGTTTTCGGCATGTCCGCATAGGCATCGGTCCGCGGCAGCCAGTCCAGGAACCGTTCGATTTCCAGGTTCCAGAAGCGCCATTCATGCGCATAGCCGTCCAGTTCTTCCCAGGTGACATCAATGCCGAGTTCCTTCAGCGCGTCCCTGGTCTTTACATTCTCTTCATAAAGAAAATCATCCTTCCCGCAGGCCATGTAGATCTTCGGGAACTTCTTGCCAAGTTCATGATTCTTTCTGGCTGCGTCCAGCGCGTCCACAACCTTGACGTCGGCCGGATTTTCCGGGGCAGCATCCGCCCCGCGGCCATATGTCTCCGCAAAGGCGGTGGACAGGCGCGGTGCCGCCGACAGCGGACCCATGGCACAATACTTTTCCGGATTGCTCAGGCCATGGATCAATGTGCCGAAGCCGCCCATGGAAAGACCGGCAATGTAGGTATCCTCAGGCCGCTTTGAGATCGGGAACATGCCGGTGACAAACTCCGGCAGTTCCTCAGACACAAACCGGAAGAACCGGTCTGCCTTCTGGTCCAGGTAAGCCTTGTTTTCGGCCGAAATGGTCACAATGGCAATGTGGCGCTCTTCGGCATACATCTGTACATTCGTGTAGTTCAGCCAGCCGTTGCGGTTGTTGCCGAAACCATGCAGCAGGTAAACAACCGGGAACGGCGCGGCCAGCCCGTGATGCATCGGTGCCCCGTTGGCATTCATCATATCCACGATGGTCATGGAAGGAACAATAACGGTAATCTCAACATCCCGGAAGAGTGAGTAGGAAGAAAAAGTAACATCGAATCTGGCCATGATAAGACCTCCTTGTTCTGAACAGATTGTAACACTTGCGGAAATATCAGACCGCGATAAAATCTCCTCAGGAGGCAGTTTATGAATTGGGAAGACGAAAGAAAAAGATTTCCGGCGGCACTGACACAGGTTTATCTGGAAACCGGCGGTACCGGACTGATACCGGATTATGTCTATGAGGGCATCAAGCACTTCCAGGACGGCCGTTACCTGCGCGGCGGGGACGCTGACTGGGGCGGCATCGGCACGGTGCAGATGATGAGTGAAGCCCGCGGACACATTGCCAAGATGCTTGGCTGCGGAAATGAAGATATCTTCTTCGGCAGCAATACCAGCCAGATCCTTTCGGTTGTCTTCGGCGGTTTCCCGTTTGAACCCGGGGACAACATCATCACCTCGGCCTGGACTTTCTTTGCCCAGAAATATGCCTTTTCGTTCCTTGAGAAGGAAGGTGTCGAGATCCGCTATGTCACCCCGGACAGAGGCCGGATTACCCCGGATATGCTGGCGGCCAGGACAGATGCGCACACCAGGATGATCTGTCTGGATTTTGTCGAGAACACCACCGGCTTCCGGATTGACGCCAAGGCCATCGGTGCCTTCTGCCGGGAAAGGGACATCTGCTTTGTCGTGGATGCCTGCCAGGGCACCGGGGCGATGCCGCTGGATGTCTATGATATGAAGATCGATTTCCTGGCCAACAATGACTAC
>JAFWEA010000310.1 GCA_017543005.1 Solobacterium sp.
GCCGTGCCATATGTCGGCACATTTGAAACAGGAATCCCCTTTTCTGCCGCATAATCCGTATCAATGACATTGTATCCCGTTGCCAGAACGGTAATATACTTCAGATTCGGACAGGCATCAATGACCTCCCGGTCAATCGGACATTTATTGGTCAGAACAATTTCCGCATCACCAATACGGGAAATGATTTCTTTGTTGTTGATTGGCGTACGCTCATATACAGTGAGTTCCCCGAACTGTGAGACACAATTCCAGCTGAGATCTCCGGGATTTTCTGTATATCCGTCCAGAATAACAATTTTCATAAACTACCACTCCTTTAAGAAATTATTGCCATATTTTTATCGGTCAGGCAATCCTGTTTTCTGCGGGCAAAAACAAAAGAGGACTTATCGTCCTCTTCTGTATTTCAGCTTCAGTTCAGTCTTGCCTTCAGTTCTTCCAGTTCAGCTTCCAGCTTGCGGATCGCTTCTTCCTTCAGATAGACATTGCGTTCGAGGTCTTCCTTGAGAACCGGCACAACATCCAGTGTCAGACGATACTGCAGGTCTTCCAGCTGCTTCTTGGCTGCATCCAGTTCAGCCTGTTTGGCATCAACCTGAGCCTGGAACCGCTTGTTGGCCGCATCTCTCTTGGCACCCCAGAACATATCCTTGACCTTTGTGAATTCATCCCACAGACGGTCATTGTCATCCTTTCCGGAATAACCGGCAGAACGCCATTCCTTATCCAGTTCCTTCATGCGGTCTGTGATGGCCTTGCTGAGATCAGACTTCTCAACGATTGCCTTGGCTTCTTCAATCAGGGCATTCTTCTTTTCAACACTGGCCTTGAACTGTGCATTTCTTTCATCAAAGAACTTCTGACGTTCTTCGAAGAACTTCTGGCGGAGTTCGTTGAACTGCGGCCACAGTTCCTCATCCAGATCACGGCCTGCACTGCCGGCTGCCTTCCAGTTGTCAAACAGGCTGTTCAGCTTTTCGGTTGCTGCCTTCCAGTTTGTCACACCGGCTGTCAGTTCCTTGGCCTTGGCAATGATTTCTTCCTTGGCTGCCTTGGCTTCTTCCCGTCTCTGATCGAGATTGGAGAAGTATTCCGTCTCGCGGTCACGGAGATCTCTGTCAAGCTTGTTGAATGCGTCCCAGAACTCTTCGTCAGCCTGGGCCCCGGCGGAATTGATTTCGCTCAGGTCGCTGCGCAGACGGCGCATAGCCCGCTTGGCTTCCTTGAAGTTTGTGACTTCCTTCAGTGCTTCAGCCTGCTTCAGGATTTCTTCCTTGTCGCTTCTGTTGGTACGAATGTAACCGATTCTTCTCTGGAATGCTTCTTCAGCCAGACCAAGACGCTTGACATATTCAGCATCCTTCGGTGTCTGCCAGTTGACCATATCTTCCAGTTCATTGCGGATGGCTGCCAGCCGCTCTTCATCACTGTCATTTTCGCTGTTCTTGCCGATTTCTTCTGCTTCCCGGCACAGTTCCTTCTTGTGCAGCAGCTGGTTCTCCATTACTTCTACGGCGTTATCACCATACTCAGTGCCATATTCAATTTCTCCGCCCTCGGATGCCGGCTTCTGCCACACGAACATCTGATAGACACCATCGGCTTCAATGCCGAACCAACGGCCGTGACCGTCCTCTGTGCCCTCTTTCGGAGCAACTGCATGACCCTCAGCATCCTTCGCACCATAGAGGATTTCGATTACCTTACCTCCAAAAGTGTTATGCGGTCTGATTTTCGTTTTGGCCAGATCGTCGCCAAATTCCGGTTTACCTTCCCAGATCATACGTATGTCCCCCTTGTCTTAACTAATTTATTAAACCATATATTTACGCTTGCGAACAAGATTACATCATAAAAAAATCTTTTATTTTTCAAAATATTATTTGCACCAGAAACATGTAGCACAACGTACCGGCAAGAATACTGATCAGGGTAGAGCGCTTCCATGCATGCAGACCGGCCGTTACAGCGACCGCCGTCAGCTCCGGCAGTCCGTGCGGCGGGGCCGTCAGTGAGGTGCTTTTCAGGCAGTACACCACCAGCATGCCCATAATGGCATACGGCAGGACCCGGCCGAGATATTCAATGTATGCCGGCGTGCGCCGCTGACCCAGCACCCAGAACGGCAGAAACCGCAGCACCACCGTCATCGCCGCAGCCACCGCTGTCATTGCGGCAATATACATCCCGCTCATTCCTGCACCTCCTGCGGCTTTTCAATCAGCCCGCGGCAGACCGTCATCAGCGCCGTGATCAGGATCATGGCCGGAATCAGGAAATTCCCGGCCCCGAAGATCAGCAGGCAGACCAGGGAAGAACCCAGGCCGATCAGCGCCGGGATGTGGTTCTCTGCCGTCAGCCACTGTTCCACGAAAACAGTGACGAACAGTGCCGTCATGGAGAACTCTATGCCGGTCGTATCAAACGGCAGAACTTCCCCCAGCAGCACGCCAAGCGCCGTGCCGCCGACCCACCAGAGCTGATCAAACAGCGACACGAAGAAGCGATACCGGTTGGCCTCGCACCCGGCCGGCAGATCATCCGTGCAGACCAGCGAATACGTCTCGTCCGTCAGGGTAAAAATCATATAATTGCGGGCCGGGCCGGCATTGCGGTACCGGTCAAGCATGGAAATACCATAGAAAAGATGTCTGGCCTGCACCATCAGGGTTGTCAGCGCGCACGTCAGCAGCGATGCCCCTGCCGTGATCAGTCCGACCGCCACAAACTGCATGGATCCGCCGTAGATGAAAAGGCTCATCGCAATGCCTGCCCACCACGGAAAACCGGTCCGCTGACAGAGCAGGCCAAAACCGATGCTCAGCACGATATAGCCGGTCATGATCGGAATCGTTGACTTGAAGGCCTCCCTGACACTGTGATCATTCATATATAAGTCTCCAAAAACATAAAAACATTATACATGAATTATTCGTTGTTATACTGCTGCCTGCCCAGGCACTGTTCCGCTTCTTTTTTCAGCAGGGCATATTCCAGTTCATCCTGCCAGAAAGCTTCCCCGTTCCGGACATACCGGCACTTTTCCCGGTAGTGGGCTTCCAGCCGCAGGCCGCACTTTTCCAGCACCCGCCGGGAGCGGTCATTGTCTGGATTGCACAGCGCATCGACCCGGTGCAGGCCGAGTTCATGGAAACAGTAATCCATCAGGGCATACGTCATTTCCGTGGCATAACCCTGATCCCATTCCTTCTGCACCAGCAGCCAGCCGAGCATGCCGGTATCCGTTTCCGGATCAATCTGGATATGACAGCGGCCGATCTTCTCCCCGCTGTCTTTCCGGATGACCGCATATTCCCGGTTCAGGACCGGATCTTCCTGCCAGCCGGCAATCAGCCGCTGCAGGTGTTCCTCCGCTTCGGTTTTATCCATAACATCATATGGCATGTACCGCATGATTTCCCTGTTGCCATACAGCCGCAGGACCAGGTCCAGATCTTCTTCTGAAAATGGCCGCAGGATCAATCGTTCCGTTTCCATCATGGCTGTTCCTCCGTATTCTCTCTTAATGCATATTATAGCGGATAAAGAAAATGACAGTGCATCACTGTCATTTGCTCTGTTCAGTCCCTGCCTTCGATGAAGTTGACTGCCGCAATTGCCGCTTCGGCCCCGTCCGCCGCAGCCGTGGTTACCTGCCGCACCCGCTTGGTCCGGCAGTCACCGGCCACGAAGATGCCTCTGGTCCGGGTGCGGACGTTCTCTTTGGCCATGACATAACCGCGCTCATCCAGGTCCAGCAGATCCTTGAATGCGTTGTTCTGCGGCACCGTGCCGATGGCTACAAACAGGCCGTCGACCGGAATTTCCTTCGTTTCTCCGTTCTGTTCGATTCTGACGCCGTTCAGTTCATCATCACCCAGAAGGCCGGTGACTCTGACATTGCACAGAATCTCGACATTTTCCCTGGCCCGCAGCCGTTCCTGCATTTTGGCTTCACCGGTCAGAAACGGCATATCCTGCAGGATATACAGTTTTTCCACCAGATCTGCCAGCATGACTGCCTCGACCAGGGCACTGTTGCCGCCGCCGACCAGGGCGACTGTCCGGTCCTTGTAGAAGGCCCCGTCACACACCGCGCAGAATGATTCCCCGTTGCCGATGAACTTTTCCTCTTCGGGCAGGCCGAGGTGCCGGTGGGCTGCCCCGGTAGCCAGAATCACGGCTTTGGCGTCATAGCGGTCACCGAAATCCGTCACTGCGGTTTTATAATCACCATGATCTTCCAGGGCGACTACTTCACCGAATTCGATTTCAGCCCCCTGGGTCATGGCCTGGTCC
>JAFWEA010000311.1 GCA_017543005.1 Solobacterium sp.
CTGACGGCCGGCAAGCTGACAATGAACTTTGTCCGCGGTGATGAGGGCGATGAAGTCAATCCGCCGGTTGATTATGAACTGACCGGTGAGGATACGGCAGAGTATGTGCTGGATCCGCATGACTATACTGTTAAGTTCACAGTCAGCGAAGAGGCAAGCGGAACCGTAAAGGTATATACCGGCGTGCCGAGTTACCAGGAAGACGGACAGAATCCGATCATGAATTTCGTCGGCCGGTATGGCATCGAACGCTGCACAATCGAAATTGCCCCGGCAGGTACACCCGGCTGGGCTGAAGCCACGATCAACTGGAGAACCAGCGCAGCTGAAGTGAGCAGCTGGACCATGTCGGGACCGTTTGATCCGAAGACCCTGACCATTGCGTATGACAACTGTGTCAAGACAGACTATGTATACGGGGAAGACGATAAAATTCAGTCTGAAGAAGTCGTATATGAAAACGGTACCGGCCGGATTACCTTCGATGAGACAGTTGGTCTGCTGCTGACCTGGGAAGATGATCAGGAGAATATCGCGGCTGAAACTGTATTTGCATATGTTAACTGACGGAGAAGACGGATTCAGCGGATAATTTGTCTATAATATTCTGAAAGGACGGGTGCGGCATATGGAAACGGTACGGCAGGCATCAATCTATATCGGGCTTAATGACGGTGATACCGGTGAGCAGAAATATGATACGGAGAAATATATCTCCATTCTGAAAAATGTCTGCCGGAGTTATCATGTCGGCTTTTCGATGAACCGGATTCAGGGTGGATATTTCCATGATGACGGCCGGTATGTCGAAGAGAATACGCTGGTATTGACACTGCTGGAAGTGCCGGATGAAACCGTCCGGGAGATCGCGAAGGATCTCTGCGCCTTTTTCAACCAGGAGAGTGTCATGGTGACTTTTTCTTCTGCCGAAGTGAATTTTATCAGAGAGAGCATAGACTAGAATCTGCGGAGGAGAATAGATGAATAAGTCACTTGCCCAGACAATCCTCGGACTTGTCGGGTTCTTCGAACTTCTGATCGGCATACTCACACTGCTGCTTGCGGCCGGCGCCGTACTCGGTTTCGGCGGTGTGATTGCCGGTACCATTGCAGAGGCGCAGATCGGTGTATCAGGTGTCAGTCTGCTGACCGCCGCCATCGTACTGATCGTCGAGGCAGTGATCCTGCTGGTTTCCGGCAGTGCCCTGCGCAGAGTGTCAAAAAACAGCCGGAAGTATAAATCCGCCTGGAATATTACGCTTGTATTCCTGATCATGGCGGTCATCAGGGCCGGCAACTCGTTTATGTCCGGCGGTATGGAGGCGCTGCGGGCAACCGGCGGTACCGTCATCTGGCATCTGCTGATACTGATGCTGGTTTCCAGCGTAAAAAAACAGAATGCCTGAGCCGGCATTCTGTCTGTAAGTATTTGCTGAAGGCATCTTCACAGATGCCTTTTTTGATTGTTACTTGACGGTGATGCGGCCTTCGACATCGCTGTATTCTGCCGGGATGCCGTTGGCTTTGAAGTAATCCGTCAGGGCATCAATATCAATGGACCCGTACCGGACAATCGGCTTGCAGTCATAGAAGACCGTATTGCCGTCACCGCGGTTGAACAGGACATAGTCCGTACTGCTGATCGTATAATTGCCTTCCGGATCAATCGGCACGTATTCGCCATCCTGCAGAATCATGACATCCTTCACCCGGCGCTCACCCTCAAACCCGGTAAGCATGCTGTTGTCATCAAAGACGGCCGGGGACGGGATCGAAGTGTCAATCGTATATTTCAGACCGGATACCTGCAGGAACCCCCCGAATTCACCGACCGCATTGCCGTCGAACGCATACAGTCCCTCGGTCCGGCTGGAACCGAATTCCAGCACATCGATGATCTGCTGGCCGGTGCATTCACAGGAAGCCAGGACATTCTGGAAGGGGAAGATATCCCGCAGGTTTCCGTAGGTGACTTCGCCCGCTGCCAGATTGTGCCGCAGGCCGCCGCCGTTGATGATGGCGACATCTGTATTCATGATGGACCGGACCGCATCGGCGCAATAGTTGCCGAGGTTTGTCTCCCGGCTGCGGGTCATGCGGATGCCGTCCGCATCGGTCATGTTCAGCGCATAGTCAGCGGTGCCGACCGGCTGGGCCAGGATGGTGTTGAGTTCTTCTTCGGCTGCGGCGATGGCTGTTTCCATATCCGGATCGGTATGATCGTATTCGGAAATGAGCAGGGAACTGATTGTCCCGTCCTTGCCGATGATCAGCTCACCGGCATTCTGCATCTTCGTGCCGACGGAAGTCAGAAGGACATCTTCACCTTCGGCATTGGGATAGGCATCACCGATGATAACCGAATGGGAATGACCGTCAATCACGGCATCGATGCCGGTTGTCTTGTGAATCAGGGAAATCGAGTCGTAAGGCGTGTTGGCTGCGACCGAGCCGAGATGCGACAGCAGGATGACATATGCGGCTCCTTCTGCCCGGGCATCGTCCACGGTTTTCTGGATCTGGGCAGCCAGGTCATCACCGTTATTGCCGGTATAGAAGTCATAGACGAATTCGCTGTTTTCCATGAAGTTGGTCGGGGTGGAAGTGGTTAGAGCTTCCGGGGTCAGGGCACCGATAAAGGCAATCTTCGTACCGTCACAGTCACGGATCACATACGGCGGGATGCCCTCAAAGACGCTGGTGCCGCTGCCGGTATACTTGCCGTTGGCAATGGCCATGTCAAATTCCCTTGAGCCCAGCAGTTCCTTCAGCCTGTCCATACCGTAATCGAATTCATGGTTGCCGAACGCAACGACATCATAATCCATCCGGTTCATCAGACTGATGATGGTGCTGCCGCGGGACATGCTGCCAAGGGTGCCGCCCTGCAGGAAGTCACCGCAGTCAACCAGGAAGGTGTAGGCGTGCTCAGCCCGGTTCTCATCGACCATGGCTTTCAGCGCCGGCAGACCGAGATTGTCGTCGACCCCGCAGTGGACGTCGCTGGTATAGAAAATATAAATATCATCCTGCAGTTCCGGTGCAGGTTCCGGGGTGGATTCAGCCGGTGAAGGTTCGGGTGCAGGTGCAGCCGGTTTGGCACATCCGGCACCCAGCATCACAGTCATTGCTGCTGCCATTAATATTTGTTTTTTCATAGTCGTTCTCCTGCGTAAATTATATAATTTCTAAAGATAATGTGTTATTTTGCCGGAAAAAGATTTGTCCGGTGATAGTATTTCCGCATGATCAGTACGGACTGAGAGGCAGCCATGAAACTGTTTGATGAATATCCGCTCGTGACGGACGGCCGGGTTATGCTGCGCCGGATCGTACCGGCAGATGCCGAAGCGCTGCAGGACTTAAGAACAGATCAGGAAGTATACAGATATCTTCCGACTTTTCTCTATGAGCAGAAATATCCGGATGTCCATGAGGTGATCCGGCGGATGGATGAGGAATGCTTTCAGACAAAGGAATCGCTTCTGCTGGCTGTGTGTCTGACGGGGCAGCCGGAGGAACTGTGCGGGATTGCGGAGATCTACGCCTATGAGCCATGGCGGCGAAAGGCATCTATCGGCTACCGTCTGCGCCGCAGTTTCTGGGGCCGGGGGATTGCCACGGCGGTGGCCAGGCTGCTGCGGGAATACCTGTTCCACACGGTTCATCTGCACACGGTGACCGCCCATGTCATGACGGACAACCGCTCATCTGCGGCGGTGCTCCTCAAGGCGGGTTTCCCGGAACGGTACAGCAATGTGCTGGAAGACTGGGGCCGGGATGTACCGGTACTGGTGGACAAATATGTGCTGAAAGAGGCGGAAGACCTGGCTGAACAGACGGGCATCAAGATCGAAAACGAGATCTGAAGCAGTCGCTGAAGCATTTTTCACAAAAAAGTCACAATTTGTATCAGCACATGAAGTTGGCGGTTTGCGCGGTGTGAGGGTAAAGTGAGAAAAAGTGCTTCTGAAGGCATAAGGAAGCGCTTTTTTCTGTCTGGAACACATATCCGGGCCGCTGAAAAACAAAATAGAATGTTATGCGGAAGCCCTGTATCATGCATGAATACTTATCTGCTTCGGACGTACCTCATTTGCGAAATCCGGCCAGTCTCGGTATACTGAAATCAGTAATCCGCAGCCGTACATTCCAATTGTACGGTCGTCTCACAGAATCATTCCAAGTGCCTGTTCCGTTTCCGAAGAAGCCGTTTTCATCATAATCGGTCTGACAGTATCTTCCCTGATCAATCTGAATGTCCATTAATGTAAGCGGTTACACTGAGTAACGGACAACTAGAAGGGAGAATTGAATGAAAAAGCTACTTTCAGCAATGCTTGCGGTCGCCCTGCTGGCAGGGTGCAGCAGCTCCTCATCCGGCGGGAATAATTCCGGCGGTTCAGAAACAGACGGCAAGATCGCTATCGAATTCTGGCTGGCCCAGGGCAACAATGTCATGGATCTTGTCAATGAAGAGATCACCAAGTTCAACGAATCTCAGGACAAGTATGTAGTCACTGCGGTCCAGCAGGAAAACTATGTCAAGACATTCTCGAACCTGCAGGCGGCAATTGCCGGCAAGAATGCTCCGGATGTTGTTCTTCTCGATACAGCACCGGCAAGACAGCTCTTTGAGAAAGGCGCTCTGGTACCGTTTGATGCGTTCCAGGAAGCCGATGCAGATTTCAACGCGGACGATTTCTATGCCGTCTATGCCGATCAGGGAAAGTATACCGACGGAACAACGTTTGCCCGGCCGTGGTACGGCACCATTCAGATTGCCTACTACAGCGTGGAAGCGTTTGAAAAAGCAGGGGTTGACCCGGCTTCCATCAAGTCCTGGCAGGATCTGGTCGCGGTTGGCCCGAAGTTCAAGGATGCCGGCTACCAGTATGTCTGGGAACCGATGGGCGGCGACGCCAAGAACCTGATCGATGCTGCCTTCGCAAACGGGGCCAAGGTCTTCTCCGATGACGGAAAGACCGTAACGATCAACTCGCCGGAATGGGTTGAAGTCTGGGAAAGCTTCCGGGGCTGGATCCATGATGACAACTACATGCAGACGAAGTGGAACGGCATTGATGACTGGGTCTACTGGTATGACACCATCGATGATGTCATCGAAGGCAGAGCTGCCGGCTACACCGGCTCTCCGGTTGACTCCGTTGACTTCGACTTCAATGTCATCCGGCCGCTTGAACAGTTCGGCTGGAAGGACAACGTGTCCATGCCATGGGCTCAGGCTCTGATGCTGTGCATGCCGGCCGGCGGTTCGGAAGAAGAACAGCAGGGCGCGTATGAATTCATCAAGTTCCTGACCAATCCGGAAAACCAGGCAGCCTATACGATGCTGACAACCTATCCGGCAGCCAACAAGAAGGTTACGGAAGTTCCGGAATACCAGAAGTTCCTGGAAGAGAACCCGGTGGCGGCTGTCCTGCTGGCTCAGTCCGAGCATGCGGCTATTTACCCGGTTGATCCGACCGGCGGAAAGATTCTCGATGAATTGAACATTGCTGCGGAAAAGATCGAAATTGAAGGTGTTTCCGCTCAGGAAGCACTGGATGAAGCTCAGGCAAATGCCCAGATCGCTCTGGATGAGGCCCTGGGGAACTAAGCAGTAACGCTGTTATCTACGGCAGCCGCAGCCTGGCTGCGGCTGCTTTCCTGTTTTGAAAGGAGTACCTATGGCCGAAATCATTCTGAAGAACATTACGAAAGAATACGAGAACGGTTTCCAGGCAGTCAAAAACATCAACCTGGAGATTAAAGATAATGAATTTGTCATTCTGGTCGGTCCTTCCGGCTGCGGCAAGTCCACCACACTGCGCATGATTGCCGGCCTGGAGGACATCAGTGACGGTGACCTGTATCTTGACGGGAACCGGATTAATGATGTACCGCCGCAGAACCGGGATATTGCCATGGTTTTCCAGAACTATGCCCTGTATCCGCATATGACCGTCTACCAGAACATTGCCTACAGCCTTAAGATCAAGAAGGTGCCGAAAGATGAAATCGACCGGCGGGTGAAGGAAGTGGCCACTTCCCTGGGACTGACGGAACTGCTTGACCGGCGGCCGGGACAGCTCTCCGGCGGCCAGAAGCAGCGGGTTGCCATGGGCCGGGCCATCATCCGGCATCCGAAGGCCTTCCTGATGGATGAGCCGCTGTCCAACCTGGATGCGAAGCTGCGCGGCCAGATGCGGGTTGAAATAGCCGACCTGTATCAGCGCCTGAATACGACCTTTATCTACGTGACGCACGATCAGACCGAAGCCATGACGCTGGGCACGAAGATCGTGGTCATGAAAGACGGCGAGATCCAGCAGACCGACAGTCCGACCAATCTGTTCAATTATCCGGTCAACAAGTTCGTTGCCGGTTTCATCGGCACCCCGGCCATGAATTTCTTCGATGCCGAGTGTGCAGAGGAAGACGGACTGGTTGTCCTGCGGACCGCGGACGGGAAGATCCCGTTGCCGGCAGCCAAGGCAGCCAAGATGAGGGAAGGCGGCTGGATCGGCAAGACGGTGACAGCCGGCATCCGGCCTGAACATGTCCGGCTCGCCGCTCCGGAAGATGCAGCCTTCAAGGGGGCTGTATCCGTGTTCGAACTGCTCGGCAGCAATGCCATCATCTACGTGCAGTGCGGCGATCAGAGAATCATCATGAATACCGATGAGACCGACCGGCAGGAATACGGCAGTGAAGTCTGCCTGAAACCGATCCCGGAGAAGCTGCATATCTTTGACCCGGAAACAGAAAGGACCATTACAAACTGATATGAGCAAGAAGAAGACAAAATACAAGCGCCGGTATGACAGTCTTCCGACCGTTCTGCTGTTTGTCCTGCCGGCTCTGATTCCGCTGATCGTATTCTGGATCTATCCGATCCTGCGTTCGATCTATCTGAGTTTTACCAACTGGGATTACATTTCCCCGACCTATAAAATCGTCGGGCTCAAGAACTATATCTCGCTGTTCCACAATCCGCGCTTCTTTGAGGCTCTGTGGCACACGGTAGTCTTCACCGCCGGCACGCTGTTTCCGACCATTATCCTCGGCCTGATTCTGGCATTGCTGCTGGTAAAGAACTTCCGCGGCAGCGGGATCGTCAAGTTCATCCTGTTCTCCCCGTGGATCACCCCGACGGTCGCGATCTCGATCGTCTGGTCATGGATCTACAAGGTGGACGGGGGTATTGCCAACACGATCCTGACCAATCTCGGCATGGCCCCGCTGAAGTGGATCAATTCCTCGGATACGGCCATGATCAGTGTCATCATCGTGACCATCTGGAAATCCCTCGGCTACTCCATGATCTTCTACCTGTCCGCCCTGGAACGGGTGCCGGGAGAACTGTATGAGGCAGGGGCGCTGGACGGGGCGTTCGGCTGGCGGCAGTTTGTGGATATCACGCTGCCTTCAATCTCGCCGACGACCTTCTTCCTGTCCATTATCACAATGGTCAATTCCCTGCAGGCCTATGACCAGATCCAGGTGCTGACCCAGGGCGGCCCGGCCGGCAGTACCCGGACGCTGCTGTACATGTACTATCAGCTGGGCTTCCAGGAATTCAATATGGGGCAGGCAACGGCCGTGGCAGTTGTCATGATTATCCTGACCGCCGGGCTTTCGCTGATCCAGTTCAAGGTCAGTGAAAAGTGGGTTCACTACTGAGGAGGAGAGATCTGATGAATACACGTTACAGTGATAAAAGATCCCTGCCTGTCCGGCTGCTGTCGCTGCTGGGCAAGATCGTGATCCTCGGTACCGCCAGCATCTTTACTGCCTTCCCGTTTATCTGGATGATCATTTCCTCGCTGAAGACAAAGGCGGAAATACTGAATACGGATATCTTCCTGCCGACAAATCCGCAGTGGTCCAATATCACCGGCATCATCTTCAACTCGCCGATTCCGAAGTACATCTTCAATTCGGCCTGGGTGTCGCTGGTGATCGTCGCCCTGCAGATCGTGACCGGGGCCATGCTGGCATATGCGCTGGTGTTCCTGAAGTTCCGGACAAACAAGCTGCTGTTCACGATTGTCATGGGGACATATATGCTGCCGGTGGCGGCGACCTATATTCCCAGCTATATCATCCTGGCTGACTGGCATATGCTGGATTCCTTCCGGGGTCTGATCATCTCCAGTACCGTCAGTATCTTCGGCATCTTCCTGCTGCGGCAGGGGTTCATGCAGATACCGAAGGGGCTGGTGGAAGCGGCCCGGATGGACGGGGCCTCGCACTGGCGGGCGCTGTGGGAGATTGTCTGTCCGATGACCAAATCGAGTTTCATCACCTTCGGGCTGATGAACTTCATCTCCACCTACAACAACTACATGTGGCCGTCCCTGATCACCAAGACAAGTGATTACTTCCTGGTATCGCAGGGTCTGCGGGCGTTCTTTATCCGCGATGGTGCCTATGGTACGGAGTGGGCGCTGGTCATGGCGGCTTCGGCGGTTGTTGTCGTACCGCTGCTGGTGCTGTTCGCCTTTACCCAGAAATGGTTCATCAACGGGATCGGCGGCGAAAC
>JAFWEA010000312.1 GCA_017543005.1 Solobacterium sp.
CGTGACCTGGATGAACTGTACAGCCTGTACAGCAGCTAGAAAGGGGCAATGAGGAATGTCCATGATGAGCCTGACATTTCTGACTGTCTTCCTGCCGGCTGTTTTTCTGCTGTACTGGGCGTTCCGGAAACAGGTTCCGGTGCAGAACGTTATCCTGCTGGCCGCCGGTTTTCTTTTTTACGACTATGCGGACTGGCGCACGCTGCTGATCCTTCTGGCCTGCATCGTATTGACGTACGGGGCCGGACTCCTCTACGGGCGCACGGGAAACAGGCTGATCCCGAAAGCGGCGCTGGTATTGAATTTCCTGATCCTGATCTATTTTAAATACACCAATTTCATCCTGACTTCGATCGGCCTTTCCCCGCGGGAGATTCTTCTGCCGGCCGGGGTGTCGTTTTATATTTTCCAGAGTTCAACGTATCTCTTTGCCTTGCTGCAGGAAAACGGGGAAGTGGAACGTAATCCGGTGAACTACGCGCTGTTCGTGTCGTTTTTCCCGGTCATCATGTCCGGTCCGATCCAGCGCAGCAATGATTTCCTGCCGCGGATCCGCAGTGAAAAGCATCTGTCCTATGAACAGTTCCAGGACGCCTTCCTGCTGTTTCTCTGGGGTGTTTTCCTGAAACTGGTGATTGCCGACCGGCTGACGCTGTTCACCGATCCGGTCTTTGATCAGTATGAAAACTTCAGCGGCCTGATGACCATCATTGGAACGCTGCTGTATTCCGTGCAGATCTATGCGGACTTTTCCGGCTACAGCTGTCTGGCCATGGCCGTGGCGGTGCTGTTCGGTTATCAGCTGAAGGAAAACTTCCGCCGGCCGTATCTGGCGGTAACCATTGCGGACTTCTGGCGCCGCTGGCATATCTCACTGACGTCCTGGTTCCGGGATTATGTCTATATTCCCCTTGGCGGCAACCGCAAGGGAACTTTCCGGAAGTATCTGAATATCCTGATTGTCTTTCTGATCAGCGGGCTCTGGCACGGGGCAGCGAAGCGGTTCATCCTCTGGGGTGCCATTCATGCCTTCTACCAGATCATCGGCCAGATCACTTTCCCATGGCGGAAGAACCTGACAGATGCCCTGCACATCAACCGGAAGAGCACTGCCTGGATCCTGTTGCAGCGGCTCTGTGTCTTTGTCTTGACGACAATTGCCTGGGTTTTCTTCCGGGCCTATTCCGTTTCGGCAGCTGTAGGTATTCTGCGGCGCACACTGAGCAGGGGCGGCTTTGATCTTGCCCTCAGCGGCATGGACAGCTGGGACTGGTATCTGTCGCTGGCCGGCATGGGCATCATCCTGGCGGTTTCACTGCTGCAGGAACATGGCTTTGATCCGGACCGGCTGAGACGCCGTACCTGGACCCGCTGGGCGCTGTATCTTGGCCTGATGGCAGCGATCGTTGTTTTCGGCATGTACGGCCCGGGTTATTCGGCCGGTAGCTTCATCTATGAGGGATTCTGATGAATAACAGGTATTGGAAACGCATCCTGAATATCGTACTGTTTCTCGCTTTGAGTGTGTCTTTGTTCTGGCTGGGAAACAGAACTCTGATCATGAAGCGGGAAGACGGGATTGTGA